>NZ_CAJPHE010000012.1:0-234045 GCF_905339875.1 Burkholderia sp. BCC1998 | reverse complement strand
GGCGACGTTCTCCGCGCCGAGTTCGAGGATCTTCGCTTCGAGCTGCTGCGCACGCGCGAGGCCGAACGCTTCGGGCGTTTCGCCGGCTTGCGCTTCGCCGAAGAAATACGGCTGGTCGATGTGCACGATGTTTTCGACCTTCGACGGCATCTGCTCGTGCATGTAGCCCATCCCGCCAAGCGTGCCGCCGGCGATCGTCGAGCCGTGATAGCCGTTCCTGCGCGAGATCACGTATTTCTTCTGCGGCTTGCCCTGCACGCGCCAGTACTGGTGCACGAGACGCAGCACGGTATCGTTGCCTTCGGAGCCACTGTTGCAATAGAAGAAGTGGTTGAAGCCAGCGGGCGTGACTTCGGCGAGCATCGCCGACAGTTCGATTACCGGCGGGTGCGTGGTCTTGAAGAACGTGTTGTAGAACGGCAGTTCCTGGAGCTGGCGATATGCAGCGTCGGCGAGCTCCTTACGGCCGTAGCCGACGTTCACGCACCAGAGGCCGGCCATCCCGTCGATGATCTTGTTGCCGTCCGAGTCCCACAGATACACGCCGTCGGCCTTCACGATCACGCGGCTGCCCGCGCGATTCAGTGCGCCCATGTCAGAGAACGGATGGATGTGGTGTGCGGCGTCGAGCGCGCGGTATTCGGCGGTCGAGCGCGCCTGCGTCGTGCGCGGTGCGGCGGCCGGCGCGGCCGGCTGGATCCAGGCAGATTCGTTGCGGTACGTCATGTTTCCTCCGTGATTCCGTATTCGGTCGTGTGCACGCTCAGACGTGCAGCAGCAGATGGCGGCGTTCCCACGAACTGATCACGCGGAAGAACGCTTCGTATTCGGTTTCCTTCAGCGCGAAATACGCCTTCAGGAACTTGTGGCCGAGAATCTCGCCGAGCGGCTCGCACGCGGCCATCAGCGTGAGCCCTTCCTCGAGGTTGCGCGGCAACTGGTACGGCAGGTCGTAGCCGTCGCTGACGAGCGGTTCGGTCGGCTCGAGGCGTTGCGTCATGCCGAGATAGCCGGCCGCGAGCGTCGCCGCGAGCGCGAGGTACGGGTTGCAGTCGACGCCCGGAATCCGGTTCTCGATGCGGCGCGCGGCCGGGCCCGAGTGCGGGATGCGGAAGCCGACCGTGCGGTTGTCGTAGCCCCACTGCACGTTGATCGGCGCGGCCATGAAGCGCGACAGCCGGCGATACGAATTGATGTACGGCGCGAAGATCGGCATCAAGGCGGGCGTGTACTTCTGCAGCCCCGCGAGGTAGTTGTAGAACAGCGACGTCGCGCCGCCCGTTTCCGGCGACGTGAACAGGTTGCGGCCCGTTTCCTCGTCGACGATGCTCTGGTGCACGTGCATCGCCGAGCCCGGCTCGTTTTCCATCGGCTTGGCCATGAAGGTCGAGTACATGTTGTGGCGCAACGCGGCCTCGCGCACCGTGCGCTTGAACAGGAACACCTGGTCGGCGAGCGACAGCGCGTCGCCGTGCATGAAGTTGATCTCCATCTGCGCGGCGCCGACTTCGTGGATCAGCGTGTCGATGTCGAGGTTCTGCGCTTCGCAGTACTCGTAGATGTCCTCGAACAGCGGGTCGAACTCGTTCACCGCCTCGATCGAATACGACTGGCGGCCCGTTTCGGGACGGCCCGTGCGGCCGACCGGCGGACGCAGCGGCAGGTCCGGGTCCTTGTTCATGTCGACCAGGTAGAACTCGAGTTCGGGCGCGACGACGGGCTTCCAGCCCTTCGCCTTGTAGAGGTCGAGCACGCGGCGCAGCACGTAGCGCGGCGAGATCTCGACCGGCGAGCCGTCGAAGTGCACGCAGTCGTGGATCACCTGCGCGGTCGGATCGACGGCCCACGGGATCAGGCGAATGGTCGACGTGTCGGGCACGCACACCATGTCGGGATCGGTCACGCCGGTCAGCGAGCCGTCTTCCGGATAGTCGCCGGTGACGGTCTGCACCATCACGGCCTGCGGCAGGCGCATCGATTCGCCGGACGTGAACTTGTTGCGCGGCGTGATCTTGCCGCGCGCGATGCCGGCCATGTCGGGAATGATCGCTTCGATCTCGGTGATCCGGTGCTGCTTCAGAAAGTCTTCGATGTTGTCTTGCATGTCTGTTCTCGTTATGTGGGTCGGCGCGCTCAGGCGAGCGCGGCGGCGGCCGTGGCACGTGTGCGGGCGTCGCGGCGCGCGCGGCAGGCGTCGCCGAAGGCGCGGAAGATCGCGCTCGACAGCGGGTCATGCGCATGCCGCCATTCCGGGTGCCATTGCACGGCGAGGGCGAAGGCCGGGGCATCGACGACTCTGACGGCCTCGATCAGGCCGTCCGGCGCGACGGCTTCGACGGCGAGGCCGGAACCGAGCTGCGCGATGCCCTGCTTGTGCAGCGAGTTCACGTGCACGTCGTCGCGGCCGCCGGCGAGCGTGTGCAGCACGCCGCCGGGCGTCAGGCGCACGACGTGCGCGGGGCCGTATTGCGTGTCCATCGGCGCGTCGTCGTCCTCGCGGTGATCGGCGAGGCCCGGCACGTCGTGCACGCGCTGATGCAGCGTGCCGCCGCAAACGACGTTCAGCTCCTGGAAGCCGCGGCACACGGCCAGCACGGGCACGCCCGCGACGATCGCCGCGCGCAGCAGCGGCAGCGTCGTCGCGTCGCGTGCGGGATCGTGCTTCGTGCCGGGCGCGCTCGGCTCGCCGCCATACAGGTGCGGCTCGACGTTCGAATAGCTGCCGGTAAACAACAGGCCGTCGACCGTCGAGAGCACGTCGTCGACCGACTGGCGATCGCTGAGCGCGGGCAGCACCATCGCGAGCGCGTGTGCGCCGTCGACGATCGCAGCGACGTACTTGTCGCCGACCGTGTGCGACGCATGTGCGCCGATCTGCGTGAAGTCGGCGGTGATGCCGACGAGGGGTTTCCTTTCCATGACGTCAATCAGTTGTCCGTAGGGCCGAGGCGTGCATGACGCGGGAAAACCGCAAAATGCAGGCGCGACACGACCCCGCAGCCTCGCGAAACGCGCAAGGCCGCTGGTGAATGGGCGCAACGGGTTCGCATGGCGATCCGCGCTGCGCGCGACGGTCAGGCCATCGTTCGTTTCGTTGTGCCGTGCGACGCGGCAATGGATGCGCGAACGCGTTCCGTCACCGCGCAGACGACGCGGCTGACGAACAGGCAGTTGAAACGAACGACGAGAAAAGGAGGAGAGGCGCTATGGCAGCAGCGACGCGACTTCGTCGGTATCGACGGCCACGAACGCGCGTGCGGAAACGGCGTTGTGACGGCGAACGGAACGACGGGACAGGATGGTGTAGATCGACAGATGCAGCAGGCGAGGACTATGCCAGCCGCAACTGCCATCGGAAGCGGGAGCAGCGCTGCGCAAACTTCGCACATCGCCTCGATCCCACCTCACCAGAGGGCCACGGACTCTCACGATTACACTCGACTGGTTTGTTGAAAGTATTGAACACCTGATCGTTTCGGCGCGCGAGGCGTTTAAAATAATCAAGGTGCCCGGCCTGCGTCATTTACATTGATGGGCATCAATTTTTACGTTGCAATAACGTTTTTCGGTGCCGATGAATGGCCAATGACGCTGACCTGAGAGCCAGCATATACGAGCCAAAAACGGCGTCAAATGTTTTTTGACGGTCTCGTGTCAGGGCTTTCCCGAGGCACTGCGAACAAAATATTCGTAAATGGAATGACGCGCGAGGTGTTCATTATTTCGAACGCCTTTCAGGGTTTTCCCCGCTGATGTGCGGCATAAAGTGATTAGAATATTCAACGGCTGCTCAATGCTGTCCAACGCGTCGTTTCACTTTTTCACCGCACTTCTATCGTGTCCGAAACCGAATCGATGTCCACCGAAGTCGCCGAGCGCCTGCGTTTCGTGCGCAACAAGCATGGCCTGTCGCAGCGCGAACTCGCGAAGCGGGCCGGCGTGACCAACGGCACGATCTCGCTGATCGAACAGGGGCGCGTGAGCCCGTCGGTCGGCTCGCTGAAGAAACTGCTCGAATGCATCCCGATGAGTCTCGCGGAGTTCTTCACGTTCGAGCTGGTCGAATCGCGCTCGGTCGTGTCGCGACGTGACGAGATGCCGAACCTCGGCAACGACGCGCTCGCGTTTCACCTCGTCGGCGCGGGCGTGAAGGACCGCAACATGTGCATCATGCGCGAGGTCTACCAGCCGCTCGCCGATACGGGGCCCGAGATGCTCGTGCACGCGGGGCACGAGGGTGGCGTGGTCGTGTCGGGCCGGCTCGAGCTCACCGTCGACGGCGCGACCTGGCTGCTCGACCCCGGAGACGGCTACTACTTCGAAAGCCGTTTGCCGCACCGTTTTCGCAATCCCAGCGCGGAACAACTCTGCGAGGTCGTGTCGGCCAATTCGCCGGCCACCTTCTGACCGCGCATCACCGCATTCGCCACCGCCGGCAGCGTTGCCGTTGCACGGCGTGCCGCAGCGCGAATGCCACAACCGTTGAGGCATCCTGAATGAACAAGTTGACTTTGGCTGACTGGCAGGACAAGGCGGCGTCGCTCGAGATCGAGGGGCGCGCATTCATCGATGGCGCGTCGCGCGACGCGCACGGCGGCAAGACGTTCGACTGCGTGAGCCCGATCGACGGCCGCGTGCTCGCGAAGGTGGCCGATTGCGGCGAGGCCGACGTGAACGCCGCCGTCGCGGCCGCCCGCCGCGCGTTCGACGCCGGCGTGTGGGCCGGACTGAATCCGCGCGCGCGCAAGGCCGTGCTGCTGCGCTGGGCCGCACTGATGCGCGAGCATCTCGACGAACTGTCGCTGCTCGAGACGCTCGACGCCGGCAAGCCGATCGGCGACACGACGACGGTCGACGTGCCGGGCGCCGCGTATTGCGTCGAGTGGTTCGCCGAGGCGATCGACAAGGTCGGCGGCGAAGTCGCGCCGGCCGACCATCATCTCGTCGGTCTCGTCACGCGCGAGCCGGTCGGCGTGGTCGCGGCCGTCGTGCCGTGGAACTTCCCGATCCTGATGGCCGCATGGAAGTTCGGCCCGGCGCTCGCGGCCGGCAACAGCGTCGTGCTGAAACCGTCGGAGAAATCGCCGCTGACCGCGATCCGCGTCGCGCAGCTCGCGTACGAGGCCGGCATCCCGGCCGGCGTGTTCAACGTCGTGCCGGGCGCGGGCGAACCGGGCAAGCTGCTCGCGCTGCATCGCGACGTCGACTGCATCGCGTTCACCGGCTCCACGGCAGTCGGCAAGCTGATCATGCAGTACGCCGCGCAGTCGAACCTGAAGCGCGCATGGCTCGAACTCGGCGGCAAGTCGCCGAACATCGTGCTGCCCGATTGCCCGGACCTCGACCGCGCCGCGCAGGCCGCGGCCGGCGCGATCTTCTACAACATGGGCGAGATGTGCACGGCCGGCTCGCGCCTGCTCGTGCATCGCGACATCAAGGACGCGTTCATCGAGAAGCTGGTCGCCGCCGCGCGTGCGTACGTGCCGGGCAACCCGCTCGATCCGTCGGTATCGATGGGCGCGATCGTCGACGGCATCCAGCTCGAGCGCGTGCTCGGCTACATCGACGCCGGGCGCAAGGAAGGCACGCTCGTCACGGGCGGTGCGCGCGTGAAGGCGGAGACGGGCGGCTTCTACGTCGAGCCGACGGTGTTCGAGGTGAAGCCCGATGCGAAGATCGCGCGCGAGGAGATATTCGGTCCCGTGCTGTCGGTGATCGTGTTCGACGATGTCGACGAGGCGGTGCGGATCGCGAACGATACCGAGTACGGGCTCGCGGCGGCGGTGTGGACGTCGGACCTGACGACCGCGCACGACGTGTCGCGCCGGCTGCGGGCGGGCACCGTGTGGGTGAACTGCTACGACGAAGGCGGCGACATGAACTTCCCGTTCGGCGGCTACAAGCAGTCGGGCAACGGCCGCGACAAGTCGCTGCATGCGCTCGAGAAGTACACCGAACTGAAGTCGACGCTGATCCGGCTGCGCTGACGCGGCCGGTGGTCGGGCGCGGTGCCGACGGGCGCCGCGCCCGTGCTGCGCATGCGCGCGTCAGGCCGTGCGCAGCGCCGGGTGAAAGCCCGCGGCTTCGATGATCGACTGCACGCGTTCGGCGCCTTGCGCCGATTCGACCTTGACCGTCTTCGCGGCCACGTCGATGTCGAGCTTCGCAGCGGGGTCGACTGCCGTCACGGCACGCGTGATGGCGTTGGCGCAGCCGCCGCAGGTCATGTCCTGGACTTCGAATTCCATCGTGTTCTCCTGGGTTGGGTGGCGATTCACAAACGTCGCCAGCATGAAGCTTGCCATGGTGGGAAGGTCAAGCGATTCGTCGCGTTCGGCATCGTGGAAGCTGTTTGTAAATATGAAGTCAGACGAATCGTAATGCGCCGATGTACGTCAGTCGGAATTTTTCCCGATTGACGGTCGCGCATTGTCGGCGAAATCTGGCGGAGCCTTGCACGACAAGGCGTGTGTCGCGTCGACGACGCCCGATGCCCATGCCGTCAGTAAGGGTACTTCGAGAGGGAAATGCGAATCGATCTTACTATCGGTTCCCCCTCGATATTTCATTTCGTTACCCATATGAATCGCTTCGCTCTCGGTTTCGCACTGGCCCTGCTGGGCGCATCGGCATCGTCCGCCTTCGCTGCCGACGACGTCGTCAACCTGACCCTGAAGGACCACAAGTTCTCGCCCGACGGCGTGACGATTCCGGCCGGCAAGAAGGTGAAGTTCGTCGTGAAGAATCTCGACGCGACGCCCGCGGAATTCGAAAGCGACGATTTCAAGGCAGAGAAGGTCGTGCCGGCCGGCAAGTCGGTCGAGATCCTCGTCGGGCCGCTGAAGGCCGGCACCTACGAGTTCCACGACGAGTATCACGAAGCGCAGTCGAAGACGCACCTGACCGTCAAGTAAGCGGATATCGCCATGCTGTCTACTGCCCTGATCGTCTTTCGTGAAGTGCTCGAGGCCGCGCTGGTGGTCTCGATCGTGATGGCCGCCACGAAGGGCGTGCCGCGGCGCGGCTGGTGGGTCGGCGGCGGGCTCGTCGGCGGCGTGATCGGCGCCGGCCTGATCGCCGCGTTCGCCGACGTGATCTCGCAGTGGGCATCCGGCATGGGGCAGGAAGTCTTCAACGCGGGCGTGATGTTCGTCGCGACGCTGATGCTCGCGTGGCATTGCATCTGGATGAGCCGCCACGGCCGCGAGATGGCGCTGCACATGGGCGAGGTCGGGCGGGCCGTCGCGGCCGGCAGCCGGCCGCTCACGGGGCTCGCGATCGTGGTCGGCGTCGCGGTATTGCGCGAAGGCTCCGAGGCCGTGCTGTTCCTGTACGGCATCGCGGCGGGCGATCCGGGACAGACGCCGCAGATGATCGTCGGCGGGCTGCTCGGCGTGCTGGGTGGCGCCGGGCTCGGCTATGCGATGTATGCGGGCCTGCTGCAGATTCCGCTCAAGCGCCTGTTTTCCGTCACCAATGCGCTGATCGTGCTGCTCGCGGCGGGGATGGCGAGCCAGTGCGTCGGCTTTCTGCTTGCCGCGGGCCTCGTGCCGTCGTGGGGCGACGCGGTCTGGGATACCTCGTGGCTGCTCAAGGAAACGAGCATCGTCGGCAAGGCGCTGCATACGTTGATTGGCTATACCGCGCGTCCGGCGGGGATCCAGATCGCCGCGTACGTGGTCACACTGGTTGCGATCGTCGTGCTCGCGCGGCTCGTCGGCCGGCCCCGGACGGTCGTGCCGCCGCCGCGGCCCGTCGCCTGAGCGGGCGGGGCCGAATGCAAAAAGGGGCGTCGTGGACGCCCCTTGTTACTTGCGTTGACGGTTCGCGCGCCGCCGCGCGGGCCGTTCAGCGATGGCTGTCGATCCACGCGCGGGCCCATTCGAGCCCCGCTTCGCGCGCTTCGTCCTCGGTATCGAACACGCCGAGCACGCCCGACGCTTCGACGAGCCGGTTGTTCTGCGTGATCGTGCCGCTCGCCGCGAAGCGCTCGGGCTGCAGGATTTCGTCTTGCTGCAGGATCGAATGGCCCCAGATCTGGTAGCCGTGATAGGTCTGCGCTTCCATTATCGCGTCACCTCCGCGGAACGGCGGCTCGCGCCGACGCGCAGCACGTTGCCGTCCGGTGTGTATTGCCGCGGGATATCGGAGTAGCCGAGTGCGTGCGGCGTGTCGGGCACGGTCGGCTGCATCACGGTGAGCCGGCCCGGTGCGGGCTGCGCGGCCGGGCGCGGCGCGGCCGGCGCATCGACCGTCGCGGCGGTCGGTCGATGCGGCGCGGCTTTCATGGCTTGTGCGACGCGGCGCTTGTGCGCCTTGACCGCGGCCTTCGGCTGCACGCTCGCGTGTTTTTCCGCGGTCTTGTTGCCGGGGTGCGCGTCGGCGGCCGCGCGCGGGGTCGGCGTACGTGCCGCCGGCACGCGCGCCTCGGGCGGGTTCCAGACTTCGACGTAGTGCTCGGTCGCCCAGCCCGTCGACGCGAAGGTCAGCGCCAGCAATCCGCATCCAAACAGTCTTACCATGGTCTCTCCGTCATCTTGCTTGCGGCTTGCGTCGTGTTGCGGTGCCCGGGGCGGCGGCCGCTCATCGGCGTTCGGGGAACGCGGTTCAGGAAAATACCTCGAGCCCGTGCTTCTCGACGATCTGCAGCATGCGCGCGGCGATGCCGCTCGGCCGCTTGTCGCCCTGTTCCCATTGGCGGATCGTCGACGTCGTCGTGTTCAGGTAGAGCGCGAACACGCTCTGGCTGACGTTGACCGACTTGCGGATGCGGGCAATTTCTTCCGGATCGAACTTCGGCGCCGCTTCGATGCATAGTGCGTCGTATTCGCGCATCGTCTTCTTGTCGATCAGCCGTGCGCGATAGAGGCCCGACGCGGCGCTGTGGACCGCCTCCGTCGCGTCGCTCTTGAATCGGCTCTTAGCCATTGCAAATCTCCACCCACTCGTTCAGTGCGACCAGTGTCGCGATGTCGACGTCGGTGCGCCGACCGACGTCCGCAGCGAGCTTTTTGAAGGCGCGCAGTTCGCGAGCATCGATGTCGTCACGGTCGCGCTTCGCGAACAGGAACACGAACACCCACGTATGCCCGAGCTTGCCCAGCACGATGCCGCGCTGCCGATTTTCGTCCAGGCGCTTTTTCCAGACGTTGCCGCCGAGATCGACGCCCTGGCCCCGCGCCAGCTCGCGCACCGCGCGGCACAGTTCGCCATCGGCGATTCCCGCTTTTCCTGCTGCCTTGTGAAACCACTTCGTCTTGAATACGCGTCGTACGGAAGCAGACATGTCGAGCCAGTCGAGTTAGCACAGGATTATATACCACTACGTGGTACATATTTCGACCTGGCCGAATGGCCTGCTTCCCGCCGCTACGCAGCCCGGACGGGCCGGCGTTACTCCACCGTCACCGACTTCGCGAGGTTGCGCGGCTTGTCGACGTCGGTGCCGCGCGCGCACGCGGTGTGATACGCGAGCAGCTGCAGCGGCACGACGTGCAGGATCGGCGACAGCTGGCCGTAGTGTTCCGGCATCCGGATCACGTGCAGGCCGTCGTCGTTGACGATCTGCGTGTCGGCATCCGCGAACACGTACAGCTCGCCGCCGCGCGCGCGCACTTCCTGCATGTTCGACTTCAGCTTCTCGAGCAGCGTGTCGTTCGGCGCGACCGTGACGACCGGCATCGCTTCCGTGACGAGCGCGAGCGGGCCGTGCTTCAGTTCGCCGGCCGGATAGGCCTCCGCGTGGATGTACGAGATTTCCTTCAGCTTCAGCGCGCCTTCGAGCGCGATCGGGTAGTGCAGCCCGCGGCCGAGGAACAGCGCGTTTTCCTTGCGCGCGAATTCCTCCGACCACGCGATGATCTGCGGCTCGAGCGCGAGCACGCTGTTCAGCGCGGCCGGCAGGTGGCGCAGCTCCTTCAGGAATTGCGCTTCCTGCGCGGCGTCGACGTGCCCGCGCAGCTTGCCGAGCGTCGCGGCCAGCACGAACAGCGCGACGAGCTGGGTCGTGAACGCCTTGGTCGACGCGACGCCGATCTCGGTGCCCGCGTGCGTGAGGAACTGCATCTCGGTGAGGCGCACCATCGCGCTCGTCGCGACGTTGCACACCGCGAGCGTATGCGTGTGGCCGAGAGACTGCGCGTGCTTGAGCGCGGCGAGCGTGTCGGCCGTCTCGCCCGACTGCGAGATCACCAGCACGAGCTGGCGCGGGTTCGGCACCGACTCGCGGTAGCGGTATTCGCTCGCGATCTCGACCTGGGTCGGAATCTTCGCGATCGATTCGAGCCAGTACTTCGCGGTGAGGCCCGAGTAGTAGCTCGTGCCGCACGCGAGGATCAGCAGGCTGTCGATGTCCGCGAACGCGGCGGGCGCCGCGTCGCCGAACAGCGTCGCGTCGAACGCTTCGGTTTGCGGCACCGTGTCGCTGATCGCGCGCGGCTGCTCGAAGATTTCCTTCTGCATGAAGTGGCGATACGGGCCCAGCTCGACCGCGCCGCCGTATGCGCTGACCACGCGGATCTCGCGCTGCGCGAGCGCGCCGTGGCGGTCGACGATCTTCACGCCGTCGAGCGACAGCTCGCACACGTCGCCTTCCTCGAGGAACGTGAAATGGTCGGTACTGCCGGCCAGCGCCAGCGCGTCGGAGGCGAGGAAGTTCTCGCCGTCGCCGTGGCCGACGACGAGCGGCGAACCCTGGCGCGCGCCGACGACGATGTGCGGCTGGTCCTTGTGGGTCACCGCGATCGCATACGCGCCGTGCAGCTGCTGCACGGCTTCGCGCACGGCCTCGAACAGGTCGCCGCGATACAGGCTGTGCACGAGGTGCGCGATCACTTCGGTGTCGGTCTGCGACACGAATTCGTAGCCCTTCGCGCGCAGCGCGTCGCGCAGCGTCTCGAAGTTCTCGATGATGCCGTTGTGCACCAGCGCGAGCGCGTTCGACGAGAAGATCGGGTGTGCGTTGTGCGTGACGGGCGCGCCGTGCGTCGCCCAGCGCGTGTGCGCGACGCCGGTCGTGCCTTCGAGGTGCGATTCCTGCACCTGCGCGTCGAGATCGGCGACGCGCGCGACGCTGCGTGCGCGCTTCGGCGCGTCCGGCTCGAGCACGGCGACGCCGCACGAGTCATAGCCACGGTATTCGAGGCGCCGCAATCCTTCGATCAGCACCGGAACGATATTACGCTGCGCAACTGCGCCGACAATGCCGCACATGAAAATCTACCCTCTCAATGTGGATACGGACGCCGCGCGGCGCCCGCATGATGTTAATTTTTCTTCTTGACCGGTCGGACGTAGCCGCTCTTCGCGGTCTGCGTCTTCTCGTTCAATGCGAGGACGCCCTCGGCGACGTCCTTCCAGATCGTCGTGCCGGCCGCGATCGTCACGCCACGGCCGACGCGCACCGGCGCGACGAGCTGCGTGTCCGAGCCGACGAACACGTCGTCCTCGATCACGGTGCGGAACTTGTTCGCGCCGTCGTAGTTGCAGGTGATCGTGCCGGCGCCGATGTTCACGCGCGCACCGATGTCGGCATCGCCGATGTAGGTCAGGTGGTTCGCCTTCGAACCGTGGCCGATCACCGCGTTCTTCACCTCGACGAAGTTGCCGACGTGCGCTTCGTCCGCGAGCTGCGCGCCCGGGCGCAGCCGCGCGTACGGGCCGATCACGGTGTGCGCGCCGAGTTCGGCGCCGTCGATGTGCGTGAACGCGTCGATGCGCGTGCCCGCGCCGATCGACGCGTTGCGGATCACGCAGTTCGCGCCGATCGTCACGTTGTCGGCGAGCGTCACGTTGCCTTCGAACACGCAGTTCACGTCGATCGACACGTCGCGCCCGCACCGGAGCGTGCCGCGCACGTCGAGGCGCGCCGGATCGGCGAGCGTGACGCCGTCGACGAGCAGCGCATCGGCGACGTTGCGCTGATGGATGCGCTCGAGTTCCGCGAGCTGCGCCTTGCTGTTCACGCCGAGCGTTTCCCAGTCCTCGTCGGGCTGCGCCGTGACGATCTCGAAGCCGGCCTCGATCGCGAGTTCGACGACGTCGGTCAGGTAGTACTCGCCCTGCGCGTTCTCGTTCT
The DNA here is from genome assembly GCF_905339875.1 of Burkholderia sp. BCC1998. Classification (NCBI taxonomy): domain Bacteria; kingdom Pseudomonadati; phylum Pseudomonadota; class Betaproteobacteria; order Burkholderiales; family Burkholderiaceae; genus Burkholderia; species Burkholderia sp. BCC1998. The sequence continues at coordinate 221,969 of NZ_CAJPHE010000012.1, read as the reverse complement.
TCAGCGCGCCGAGCCACATCGACAGCTGGGCCGTCGGCGTGACGATGATGCCGGTGTTGATCTCGGCGATCTTCAGTTGCTCGGGCGACGCATCCTTCTGCTCGACGATGCGCGTGACGAAGCCGGACGCGTCGCGCACGATGCGGCCGTAGCCGGTCGGATCGTCGAGCGTGACCGTCAGAATCCCGTAGCGGCCCTCGCGCGCGGCGTCGACCAGACGCCGCAGCGTCGATGCGCGGGTGAGCGGCACGTCGCCGTACAGCACCAGCGTCGGTTGCGCGGGATCGAGCAGCGGCAGCGCCTGGCGTACCGCGTGCCCGGTGCCGAGCTGCTCGGCCTGTACCGCGAACTGGACGTCGGGCGCGGCGACGGCGGCCTGGACCTGCTCGGCGCCATGACCGACGACGACGACGAGCCGCGACGGCTGCAGCGTGCGCGCGGTGGCGATGACGTGGGAGAGGAGCGGCCTGCCGGCCAGGGGGTGGAGCACTTTCGGCAGCGCGGAACGCATGCGCTTGCCGGTGCCTGCCGCCAAAATCACGATATTCATGGCGCCAGCTTGTCAGAGGAGTTCGAAGCCGTCCATTTTAGCATGCGGCCCCTGGCGTTCCGGGCCTGTCGCGACGGGGCGACAGTGCCGGAAAGGGGGCTTGCGCCCCCGCGCCGGCGCATGTTCCCGCCCTGCTCACAGGTCGTCGAACTGGACGATCGAGATCGGTTTCGCGGCACCCGGCACGGCGGTGTCTTCGCCGGACGCGCACGGCTCCTCGTCGAACGCGATGTCGCCCTGCGGATCGGCTTCTCCGGTCGCGCGCAGCGACGCGAACGGGAACTGGGTCGTATCCATCAGGTGCGACGGCACGACGTTCGCGAGCGCGCTGAACATGTTGTCGACGCGGCCCGGGAAGCGCTTGTCCCATTCGCGGATCAGCGCCTTCATTTCCGCGCGCTTCAGGTTCGGCTGGCTGCCGCACAGGTTGCACGGGATGATCGGGAATTCGCGCAGCTCCGCGTATTTCTCGAGATCGGTTTCCTTCACGTACGCGAGCGGGCGGATCACGACGTTCCGGCCGTCGTCCGACTGCAGCTTCGGCGGCATCCCCTTCAGCTTGCCGCCGTAGAACATGTTGAGCAGCAAGGTTTGCAGGATGTCGTCGCGGTGGTGGCCGAGCGCGATCTTGGTCGCGCCGAGCTCGCCCGCCACGCGGTACAGGATCCCCCGGCGCAGCCGCGAGCACAGCGAGCAGGTCGTCTTGCCTTCGGGCACGAGCCGCTTGACGATGCTGTAGGTGTCCTGGTTCTCGATGTGGAACGGCACGCCGACCTGCGTCAGGTACTCGGGCAGCACGTGCTCGGGGAAGCCCGGCTGCTTCTGGTCGAGGTTGACCGCGACGATGTCGAAGTCGATCGGCGCGCGTTCGCGCAGGCGCAGCAGCACGTCGAGCATCGCGTAGCTGTCCTTGCCGCCCGACAGGCACACCATCACCTTGTCGCCCTGCTCGATCATGTTGTAGTCGCCGATCGCCTGGCCGACCTGGCGCACGATCCGCTTGAACAGCTTGTTGTTCTCGTACGCTTCCTTCTGCTCGCGGCGCGTCAGCGCGCGGCGGCCGGTGTCGGCGACGGTGGCTTCGATGGCGGCGCCATCGGCCGCCGTGTCGTTCATGTGGGGGGCGTTCATGCGCGCTCCTCGTCCTTGATGCGAAAGACTTCGACGCCGACGGCGTCGCAGTCCGGATAGGCGTCCGGTTTCTCGGTACAGACGCGTACCGCGCGCACGCTGTCGTGCGCCAGCAGGTTCGCGGCGATCGCGTCGCACAGCGTTTCCTGCAGGTGGATGTGGCCGCGCGCCAGGCACTGCGCGACGCTCTGCTTCATCAGGTCGTAGTCGACGACTTCATGCAGCCGGTCGTCGACGGGGGTGGACAGCGCGAGCGGCACGAACAGGTCGATGTTGATGACGACGCGCTGCTCGCCGCGCTTCTCGTGTTCGAAGGCCCCGATGTTGATGTGCACCTCGTAGTCGCGCAGGTAGAGCCTGCGGCAGTCCGCGAGGCGGGGGTGCAGGAGAGCGGAAAACATGGTCGTCCCAGTCAAATTGGCGTGCACGCACGCAAAGCGGCGCGGGCGGCGGCGTTCAGGCCGCGCGCTCCGCGCAGTTCAGTCATTCGGGCCGGCGGCGGGCGGCACCAGGTGCTCGCCGCCGTCGACGGTCAGCGTCGCGCCCGTGACGCCGGGCGCGCTCGCGAGATAGCAGGCCGCCGCCGCGATGTCGTTCGCGTGCGGCGCGTGGCCGCGCACGAGCGCCGCGACGCGCACCTTCGGCGCCAGCGCCAGCGCGAGCGCCGAGGTCGCGCGGTTCAGCGCGGCCTGCATCAGCGCGTGCGACAGCTGCGCCGGCGCCGGGTGAAACAGGGCCTGATCCAGCACGTGAATCGCGCAGGCGCGCAGCGATTCGTCGTCGCGCGCGGCATCGGGCGTCGCGTCGGCGAGCGCGCGGGCCAGCGCGAGCGGCGCCGTCACGTTGCGCGCGAGCGCGCCGGCGAGCGACGCGCCGTCCACGGTATGCGCGTCGTCGGTGCCGGCGCAAGCGCTCACGAACACCGCACAGGCGGGCCGGCCGAGCGCCGCGCCGCACGCGGCAACGAGCGCGGCCGCATCGGCTTCCAGGGCCAGATCGGCGTCGAGCACGGCCGCGCGGCGGCCCAGTGCGGCGACTTCGGCGACCAGCGCGTCGCCAGCCGCGCGCGGCGCGCCGGGGCTGCGCTGCAGCGCGACGTCCCAGCCGCGCTGCGCGAATCCGGTCGCGAGCGCGCGGCCGAGCGACGCGGCGTCGGCCGCGCTGCCCAGCGCGCCCGCGACGAGCGCGATGCGCGGGGGCGACGTATCGGCTGAAACGGTCATTTACAATGCCGGGATGAACCCGAAAGCTCACGAACCCGCTAGTTTACCTGCTCCCGGCCCTGACGCGCTCGCGCAGTCCGAAACCCTCGCCGCGCAACTGCGCGACGAGATCGCGGCGGCCGGCGGCTGGCTGCCGTTCGACCGCTTCATGGAGCGCGCGCTGTACGCGCCCGGCCTCGGCTATTACAGCGGCGGCGCGCGCAAGTTCGGGCGCCGCGCCGACGACGGCAGCGACTTCGTCACGGCCCCCGAGTTGTCGCCGCTGTTCGCGCAGACGCTCGCGAATCCCGTCGCCGACGCGCTCGCGGCGAGCGGCACGCGCCGCGTGATGGAATTCGGCGCGGGCACCGGCAAGCTCGCGGCCGGGCTGCTCGCGGCGCTCGATGCGCTCGGCGTCGAGCTCGACGAATACCTGATCGTCGACCTGTCCGGCGAACTGCGCGAACGGCAGCGCGACACGATCGCGGCGGCTGCGCCGGCGCTTGCGGGGAAAGTACGCTGGCTCGACGCGCTGCCCGAGCGCTTCGACGGCGTCGTGGTCGGCAACGAGGTGCTCGACGCGATGCCGGTGCGCCTGTTCGCGAAGGCGGGCGGCGCGTGGCGCGAGCGCGGCGTCGCGCTCGACGCGCGGCACGCGTTCGTGTTCGACGACCGGCCCGTGGGCGCGGCCGGCCTGCCGCCGGTGCTCGCGACGCTCGACGTCGACGACGGCTACGTGACCGAAACACATGAAGCCGCGCTGGCGTTCACGCGCACCGTGTGCACGATGCTCGGGCGCGGCGCGGTGCTGCTGGTCGACTACGGCTTCCCCGCGCACGAGTACTACCACCCGCAGCGCGACCGCGGCACGCTGATGTGCCACTACCGCCACCACGCGCACGACGACGCATTCCTTTACCCGGGCCTGCAGGACATCACCGCGCATGTCGAATTCACCGGCATCTACGACGCGGGCGTCGCGACCGGCGCGGACCTGCTCGGCTACACGTCGCAGGCGCGTTTCCTGTTGAACGCGGGCATCACCGACGCGCTCGCCGCGATCGATCCGTCCGACATCCACCAGTTCCTGCCGGCCGCGAACGCGGTGCAGAAGCTGATCTCGGAAGCCGAGATGGGCGAGCTGTTCAAGGTGATCGCGTTCTCGCGCGGCATCGACGGCACGCTCGACGCGTTCGCGCGCGGCGACCGCTCGCACGCGCTCTGAAGGGAGCACGGGATGCTGCGCTGGCTGATGGCGTCGTTCGTCGCGGTGATGATCCTGACGCGCTGCTGGCCGTGGCTCGGCAAGTTCGGCGTCGGGCGGATGCCGGGCGACGTCACGCTGACGCTCGGCGGGCGGCGTTATCCGTTCCCGTTCATGTCGACGCTGGTGCTGACGATGCTGGTGTCGGTGGTGGCGCGGCTGCTCTGAGTCGTGCCGAAGACGGCGCGTCGCGGTCCGGCCGCGGCGCGCGCGTGACGGGTTCGGCGCGGGGCAGTTCGTGCATGACGGCTCGTGCATTGAAGCTCGCGCATCACAGTTCGATTTCGCCGAGGATCCGGTGCGCGAGCGCCTTCGCCTCGTCGAACGCCTCTTCCTCGCTCGGACTCGTCGTGTGGACGTCGTAGCGCACGTTCTCCGTCTCGTCGCCGTCGTCCCGGGCGAGGATCACGTAGCCCTGGAACTGTCCGTTGGCGGCGTGCTGCGTATGCGCCTTGGCCGTGTAGATGCCCTTCGTGAACGTGTTCGTGTCCATCGTGCCTCTCCCGCAATAGGACACTTCATCGTAGCACTGCGGCGCAGCATGTACAGCGCCGCATATCGGCGACCGATCAGCGCGCCGTCATCATCCCGTCACCCTTCGAGCAGCGCGACGACCTCGTCGAGCGTCGGCGCGTGCGCGCCCGTGTGCCGGCATGCGGCGGCGCCCGCCGCGAGCGCGAACGCGAGATGCTCGCGCCACGACCGCTGCGGGGCGGCCATCAGGCTGAACAGCATGCCGCCGATCGACGCGTCGCCGGCGCCGACGGTGTCGACCACCTCGACGCGCGGCGGGCTGGCCTCGAGCACGTCGCCGTCCGCGTACAGCGTCGCCGCCTGCGCGCCGCGCGTGACGAGCACGGCCGCGCGCGGATTCAGCGCGCGCACCGCCGCGACCGCGTCGGGGCCGTCGCCGCCGAACAGATGGCGCAGGTCCTCGTCGGAGACCTTGATCAGGTCGGCGAGCGCGGCCATCGTCTCCAGCGTCGGCCGGTACGCGGCCGTCATCAGGTTGCGGTAGTTCGGATCGAAGCTGATCTTCACGCCGCGCGCGTGCAGGTCGGCCGCGAGCGCGACGAGCGTGCCCGCGAGCGGCTCGCGCACCAGGCTGATGCAGCCGAAGTGCGCCCATTTCACGTGAGCGGCCCAGCCGGCCGGCAGCCGCGCCGGGTCGAACGCGAGGTCCGCGCTCGCTTCGCCGATGAAGAAGTACGCGGGCGGCCGCGTCTCGTGGACGATCGCCAGCAGCGGCGCACGCGGGACCCGCTGCAGGAAGCGCAGGTCGAGCCCGGCGGCCTCGCTGGTGCGCCACAGCACGTCGGAGAAGCAGTCCTCGCCGATCGCGCCCGCGAGCGCGCTCGGCAGGCCGAGCCGCGCGACCGCGCGCGCGACGTTCCAGCCGGCGCCGCCCGGCACCGAGGTCCACTGCGCGTCGCCTGCGCGCACCATGTCGGTCAGGATGTCGCCCGCCGACACGAAGGCCGGAAAGGTGCCGCCGCTCATTGCGTCGGCTCGCTGCGCGCCGCGCGCGCGAGGGTCGCGAGTACGTCGTAGCACGCGCCCATCGTGTGATAGTCGGTCTTGCCGGCCGGGCTTTTCTCGTCGCTGTACTTGCGGTTGTCGCAGGTGAGGATCCGGTACCACGCGCCGTAGCGGTGATCGACGAAATGCGCCCAGCTGTAGCGCCAGATCTCGTCGTACCAATCCCAGAAACGCTCGCTGCCGGTGCGCGCGCCGAGCATCGCGGCCGCCGCGAAGGTCTCCGCCTGCACCCAGAAATACTTGTTGTGGTCGCAGATCGTGAAGTCGGGCCCGAAGCCGTAGCAGAGGCCGCCGTGATCGGCGTCCCACGCGTGCGTGAGCGCCGCGTCGAACAGCTCGGCCGCGCGCGGCACGAGCCAGTCCAGCGGGCGGTGCCGCTCCAGGATCAGCAGCAGCTTCGCCCATTCGGTCTGGTGCCCGGGCTGGAAGCCCCACGGACGGAAGATGTTCGAGCTGTCTTCCTTGTTGTAGTCCCAGTCGACCGACCAGTCCGCGTGGTAGTGCTCCCACACGAGCCCGCCCGACAGCGCGGCCTGGCGCTGCGTGATGTGGGTCGCGAGCTTTTCCGCGCGATCGAGGTAGGTGAGGTGGCCGGTCGCCTCGTATGCCGCGAGCAGCGCTTCCGTCATGTGCATGTTCGCGTTCTGGCCGCGGTACGACGACACGATCCAGTTCGGCGTCGCGTCGTCCGCGTAGAGGCCGGCGGCCGCATCCCAGAAGCGGTGTTCGGCGAGCTCGTAGGTCGACGCGATCAGCGCGCGCGCTTCGTCGATGCCGGCCATCGTCGCGTGCGCGGCGGCCAGCAGCACGAACGCGAGCCCGTAGCAATGGCGCGTGCCGTCGAGCGTCGCGTGCTTCGTGCCGTCGCGCCAGTCGAGCTCCCAGTCGTAGCCTTGCAGCGCCTCGTCCCAGTGCGCGTCGCGCAGGAAGCGCAGCCCGTGGCGCGCGTAGTCGAGATGGCGCGGATCGCCGAAATGCCGGTACGCCATCGCGTAGTTGAAGACGAACCGGCAACTGCTGACCAGATGCCGCGACGTGCGGTTGTAGACGCTGCCGTCGTCGCGGAAATAGTGGTGGAAGCCGCCCGTCGGGTCGAACGCGTTCGTCGCGTAGAACCGCAGCGTGTCCTCGATGTGCGACAGCAGGAACGACGGATCGCGGAAGCTCGCGACGAACGGTGCCGCTTGCGCGTGGTTGGCCGGCGTGGCCGTGCGGGATTGGGCCGGGGGCATGTTCATGATTCGGTGACCGTGGCGGTATCGAGCGCCGGTGAGCCGGCGGGCTGGCTGCTGGCCCGTACGATCAGCTCGACGGGCAGGGAGATCTCGGTGCGCTCGGGGGCTTCCGCGAGCAGCAGTTCGACGCCGCGGCGGCCGAGCGCTTCCTTGTCGACGGCGAGCGTCGTGAGCGGCGGGTTCGCGTGCGCGGCGGCCGGGATGTCGTCGAAGCCGACGATCGCGATGTCTTCCGGAATCCGCACGCCGCGCGCGAGGCACACGCGCTGCGCGGCCAGCGCGGCGGCGTCGTTGTACGCGAACACGGCGTCCGGGCGCGGACCCGGCGCGTCGAGCAGCTGCTGCATCGCCCGCGCGGCGCCGGTGTCGGGGTCGAGCCCGGCGTCGATCGTCACTTCGTACGCGGGATCGAACAGCCGCCCGGCCTCGAAGAACGCGCGCCGGTAGCCGATCGCGCGCTGCGCGATGCTGTAGTGCGCGGCCGAGCCGCCGATGAACGCGATCCGCGAGCGGCCGATCGCGAGCAGGTGACGCATCGCGAGCGCCGCGCCCGTCGCATTGTCGATGTTCACCGAGCGCAGGCCGGGCGCCCACAGGTCGATCAGCACGAGCGGCCGGCCGGTCGCGGCGAGCGCCTCGATCGTCTCGGGCTCGATGAAGCCGGCCACCGCGATCGCGTCGGGCGCGTGCGGGCGCATCTGGCGCAGCACGTCGTCGTTCGGGCCGACCGTGAGCAGCGTCGGCACGATGCCGCGCTCGCGGCACGCGTCCTCGACGCCGTGCAGCACGTGCGAGAAGAACGGGCTGGCGGGAAAGCGGTTGTGCTGGCGGTGCAGCAGGAAGGTGAGCCGGCGGATGCGCGGCCGCAACTGGGCCGGGTCGTAGCCGAGCCGCTGCGCGATCTCGACGATGCGCGCTCGCGTGGCTTCGGACAGGCCCGGCTGGTTTTTCAGCGCGCGGGAGACGGTGCCGATCGAGACCTCTGCCGCCCGCGCTACGTCGCGAATGGTGGTGCCCATCGTTCGGGATCCGGTTTGTTTAGGGTGACGGCGATTGTATAGTAAACGCGGCGCCTAATTCGGGCCGGATAACCGGGGAATACCCGGAAATAGCGGGTTTTTGCGAGCTAATCTGCGAAAACGCCGTTACTAAAAATACTAAACAAAACGCGGAAAAGGCAAGGTGATCACGCGGAATGTGGCGGTGCCGGCAGGTGGAGCGTCGGGGCACGTTCCGCTGCCCGGCGTGAACGGGGCCGGCGGGGCGATCGGCCGGCGGTTGCCGGGGCGCGGCCCGGCCGGGCCGACGCGGCACCGGCAACGTCGCTCGGGCGGGCTGGCGACCTGCCTGCGACCGGCAACCGCCCGCCACTCAGCCTGCCGCCGCGTGCGGCGGCTCGCCGCGATCGCGCAGCGCCGCGCGGCCCGCGTCCAGATCGACGACCGCGAGCCCGCCCGGCTGCTGTTTCGCGCGCCGCTTCGCGAGCGCCGCGACCGATGCGATCTCGTCGCTGCCGTAGCGTATCGCGCCGTTCGCGCCGGCCGGCACGCCGACCACACCGATCGCCATCGTCACGAAGCCGAAGAACGCGGGGTTGCCGTAGCGGTCCTCGCCGCGCAGCCCGCCCGCCAGTCGGTCGGCCTGCGTGTAGAAGCGCTGCGCGCCGTCGTTGAAGCGCGCGATCGCGTCGGCCGCGCGCGCGTGCCAGTCGTCGCGCTGGAACAGCACGAGGAAATCGTCGCCGCCGACGTGTCCGAGAAAGTCGCGTTGCGGATCGCACACGCCGGCCAGCACCGTCGCCGCGAACTTCAGCACTTCGTCGCCTTGCCAGTAGCCGTACTGGTCGTTGAACGGCTTGAACTGGTTCAGGTCGACGTAGCACGCGTGGAAGCCGGCGTCGCGCGCCAGCAGGCGCTCGATATGCGCGCTGATCGGGATGTTGCCGGGCAGGAACGTCAGCGGATTCGCGTAGCGCGCGGCCTCGATGCGCATTTCGGTCACCGCGCGCACGAGGCTTTCGCCGGTGCCGAGCCCGACGTAGCGGCCGTGTTCGGTGATCACGAAACCGTCCGCGAGGTAGCGCTGGTCGTGGCTCGCGAGCAGCATCGCGAGCTGCTCGACCGTCGTCGCGTTGTCGATCATCAGCGGCGCGTCGTTCGCGAACTGCAGGCACGGCTTCTTCCCGAACACCTCGCGGTGGTACGGCAGCGCGAAGCGGTCGATGAAGCCGCGCCGGTTCACGAGCGCGACCGGCCGGTCGCGTTCGACGAGTGCGACCGCGTGCAGCGCGGGCATCCGGTTGAACAGGTCGAGCACGTCGTTGCTGGTCGCGTCGCGCGGCAGCGCCGGCGCGGCGACCAGCATCTTCGCCGCGATCGTGCCGGCCGGCCGCACGGCGCGGGTCGCACCGGGAAACACCGCGATGTGCGGGGCGCGGATCGCGTCGCGCGCGGCCGGCGCGACGACCGGCGAGGGTTGCGCGTCCGGCCGCCCGAGCAGGAAGCCCTGCACGCAGCCGATGCCCATGTCGCGCACGACGAGCAGGTCGCACTCGTTCTCGATCCCTTCCGCGATCAGTTGCGCGCCGCTTGCCTGCGCGAAGTGCTGCATCGCCCTGACCGCCTCGAACTTGAGCGGATCGCGCGCGATGTCGTGGATGAAGAAGCGGTCGATCTTCACGACATCCGGATGCAGGCGCAGCCACAGGTTCATGCTCGCGCTCGCGGTGCCGTAGTCGTCGAGCGCGAACTGGATGCCGGCGTCGCGCAGCGAGGCGACCGCCGGCCCGATGCGCGCGACGTCCGGCAGCGCGGTCTGCTCGGTCAGCTCGATCACGATGCGCTCGGCGCCGATCCGCGCGCGCACGAGCAGTTGCCGCGCGCGCTCGCGTTCGCGCGCGAGTTGCAGGATCGTGCCCGCGCTGAAGTTGAGGAACAGCTTGCCGTCGCAGCCGAGCGCCGCGAATGCGTCGAGGCAGGTGCGCGCGGCCGCCTGTTCGAGCGCGACGGTCGTGCCGTCGCGGGCGGCCTGCGCGAACAGTGCGGCCGGCGGCTCGAGGTCGGTGCCGCGCGGGCCGCGGATCAGGCCTTCGTAACCGACGACCGTGCCCGACCCGAGATCGACGATCGGCTGGAACACGGCCGCGAGCGCGCGTTCCGCGATCAGGCGTGTGGTGGGGGCGGCGGGCGAGTCGGGATGGGGCGCGGGCATGGACGAAGGCGGCCGAGACGACGGGACGCCCGACTTTAACGGCAGTGCGCGCGGAGAATTGAATGAAGATTTCGTGACGCGATGCGCGTCGATGGTGCATGCGTCGCGGCGGGCTGCGCGGCGGGGAGGCGGGGAGGCGGGGAGTGGGAAGCGGGAAGCGGGAAGCGAGAGGCGAGAAGCGGGAAGCGGGAAGCGGGAAGCGGGAAGCGGGAAGCGGGAAGCGAGAAGCGAGAAGCGAGAAGCGAGAAGCGAGAGGCGAGAGGCGAGAGGCGAGAGGCGAGAGGCGAGAGGCGAGAGGCGAGAGGCGAGAGGCGAGAGGCGAGAGGCGAGAGGCGAGAGGCGAGAGGCGAGAGGCGAGAGGCGAGAGGCGAGAGGCAGGGACGAAAGGAACAAGACGAACACCCCAGCGCGGCCAGCCATGCCGGCCGCGCAGCCTCCCGCGTCAGCGCTTGCCCGCGCTCAGCGCACCGCGCCCGCGTGCGGCACCGGCCGCACCCGCGTCGCCGTCGCGCTCGCCGCTCGTGTCGCGCGCGCCCCAGCGTTGCGCGAGCGCCGCGCAAGCCATCAGCTGGATCTGGTGGAACAGCATCAGCGGCAGCACGATCGCGCCGACCGCCTGCGCGGAGAAGATCACCTTCGCCATCGGCACGCCGGCCGCGAGGCTCTTCTTCGACCCGCAGAAGATGATCGTGATCTGGTCGGCCCGGTTGAAGCCGAGCCGCTTGCTGACGAACGCGGTCAGCCCCAGCGCGATCACGAGCAGCACGACGTTGACGATCAGCAGGCCGCCGAGCGCGCGCGCCGGAATCTGGTGCCACAGCCCCTGGTTCACGGCCTCGCTGAACGCGACGTAGACGACGAGCAGGATCGAGCCCTGGTCGACGAAGCGCAGCACGCCGCGGTTGCGTTCGATCCAGCCGCCGATCACGGGCCGCAGCAGCTGGCCGGCGATGAACGGCACGAGCAGCTGCATCACGATGCTGCCGATGGTGCTCCACGGCGACGCGGCCGCGGCCGACTGCGACGTGATCATCAGCCCGACGAGCGCCGGCGTCACGAAGATCCCGAGCAGGCTCGACGCCGATGCCGCGCACACGGCGGCCGGCACGTTGCCCTTCGCGATCGACGTGAACGCGATCGACGACTGGACGGTCGACGGCAGCGTGCACAGGAACAGCACGCCGGCATACAGCGTCGGCGTGACGAGCGGCTGCAGCACGGGCTTCAGCGCGAGGCCGAGCAGCGGGAACAGCGCGAACGTGCTGAGCAGCACGACCGCATGCAGCCGCCAGTGGGTCGCGCCCGCGACGACGGCTTCGCGCGACAGCTTCGCGCCGTGCAGGAAGAACAGCAGGCCGACCGCGATGTTGGTCGCCCAATTGAACGCATGGGCGGCCGGGCCGCGGCACGGCAGCAGGCTCGCGAGCACGACGGTGCCGACGAGCGCGAGCGTGAAGTTGTCGGGAAGAAAACGGGGACGGGCCATCGGGGAACTCGATTCGGAAACGGCGGGCGCACATGTCGCGCGCGCGAAGCCGGTATTGTCCCGGTTGGTCATTCAATAAACAAATTCATTGTACGAATCCATTGATGAATCGGTTGCATGATGCGGCTGCGCAACACGGCACGCCCGCGGCGGCCCGGCGACGCGCGGAGCGGCAGAAGAATGTTCTGTCGCGATCCCACCCTGAAGTGAAAAAACCTAGCAGTAACATGGTGTTACACCGATGCCCGCGACATAACACTTTTTGGCTCGACACCGTTTGGGACCGCTCATAAATTACTGCTGAAAGGCTTGCGTCGGCTGGAAACAGCCGGCGGCGAGCGGCAACAGGCACTGAATGATGACGGAACGGGTGAAACTGAAGGTCGGACGATGGGTGGCAGGCGTGCTCGGCGCGCTGCTGATGCCGCTCGCGCTCGCGCAACCGCCGCATGGCGGTCAGGCGTTCGGCGGCGGTCATGGCTTCGGTCACGGTTTCGGTGGCGGCGACATGCGCATGTACGGCCAGCCGGCCGGCAACGCGCAGGTATGGCGCCGGGCGCTGCCGCCGGGCGGCGCGCGTGCCGGCGGCGTGAGCGGCTACGGTTCCCGCTGGGGCCTGCGTCCGACGCCGTCTTACGGTCATTACGCCGCGCAGAGCCCGTATCGTCCGATCAGCGCCGAGTCCCGCCAGATGCCGCGCCCGCCGGGCGGCGGCAACGTTCCGTTGCGGGCCGGCTCGATCCGCGCCGACGTCGCGCGCTACAACGAAGAGCGTGGCGGCCGTCCGATGCCGCCGCCCCGCGCGCAGGAAGAGCCTTCCCACTCGCCGTTTTTCTCCCCGTTCTACCGAAACTGAGCGCCCCGCGCGTTCGCCGAGCGCGCCTCGCGCGTTCGTTCCCCCGCCGGCTGTGATGCGAATTCGCCACAGTCGCGCATAGATTTCCGCTGATTTTCCCGTCGCATTGCGCTATCTTTCGCGCCCGGCACGCGCGCCCCTCGCGGCCGTCCCGTCGCGTGCCCGCACCGCGCGGGGCCGCTGCGGCGCGCCTGGCCATGTGCCGATTCCGCGAAGTTAATGCTGCCGCTATACCCGCAATAAGTGTGCGCAATTTTGACGGGACGCAGGTTCCGTAAAGATGGCTGCGCCCCATACGACGCAAGCAATCGGCTCCAAACAACAACGCTCGCGCCACTTATCGACATTCGACAAAACCCTGGAGATCCCATGAAAGCATTCGCTCGCCGTGCGTCGCGCACGTCCGTCAAGCTGATCGCCGCGGCCGCCTGCGTGGCCGCAACCGCACCCGTTCACGCGCAGTCGAGCGTCTCGCTCTACGGTCAGGTCGACGAATGGGTCGGCGCCACCAAGTTCCCGGGCGGCGATCGCGCATGGAACGTGTCGGGCGGCGGGATGTCGACGTCCTACTGGGGCCTGCACGGCGCCGAGGATCTCGGCGACGGCTACAAGGCGATCTTCACGCTGGAGAGCTTCTTCCGTGCGCAGAACGGCCAGTTCGGCCGCTTCCAGGGCGACACGTTCTTCGCGCGCAACGCATACGTCGGCGTCAGCTCGCCGTACGGCACGGTGACGGCGGGCCGCCTGACGACGCACCTGTTCCTGTCGACGATCCTGTTCAACCCGTTCTACGATTCGTACACCTTCTCGCCGATGGTGTACCACGTGTTCCTGGGCCTCGGCACGTTCCCGACCTATCCGAGCGACCAGGGCGCGGTCGGCGATTCGGGCTGGAACAACGCGCTGTCCTACACGTCGCCTTCGTTCGGGGGCCTGAATTTCGCGGCGATGTACGCGCTCGGCAACACGGCCGGCGACAACCGCTCGAAGAAGTGGAGCGCGCAGTTCAACTACGCGAACGGCCCGTTCGCGGCGACCGCCGTCTACCAGTACGTGAACTTCAACAACGGCCCGCAGGACCTGAGCTCGCTCGTGACCGGCATGAAGAGCCAGGGCATCGGGCTGGTCGGCGCGACCTACGACCTGAAATACGTGAAGCTGTTCGGCCAGTACATGTATACGAAGAACGACCAGGTCGCCGGCAGCTGGCACGTGAACACCGCGCAGGGCGGCGTGTCGGTGCCGCTCGGCGTCGGCAACGCGATGGCGTCGTACGCGTACTCGCGCGACGGCGGCGGCCTCGACCAGACGCGCCAGACCTGGGCCGTCGGCTACGACTATCCGTTGTCCAAGCGCACCGACGTCTACGCTGCGTACATGAACGACCACATCAGCGGCCTGTCGAGCGGCAATACGTTCGGCGCAGGCATCCGCGCGAAGTTCTGACGATTCGTCGGTTCGGACGCGCACACAACGCGCGTCGCGTCTGCCGGCATTCCGCCCCGAAAAAAACGGCGCCCTTTTCGCGGCGCCGTTTTGCCTTTGTTGACCTTTTTGTTTCCTCGCCTTTGTTACCCTATCTCGTAATTGCATAATTCCCAGGAATTGCGAGCTAGTTCGATGGATACCCTCGTCAGCATGAATGTGTTTCGCTACGTCGTCGAAGTGGGCAGCTTCGTCGGCGCGGCCGAGCGCATGCAGATGTCGGCCGCGATGGCGAGCAAGCACGTGATGCATCTCGAGCAGCAGCTCGGCGCGCGGCTGCTGCATCGCACGACACGACGTGTCGCGCCGACCGAGGCGGGACGCGAATACTATGAGCGCCTCGTGCAGGCGCTGTCGGAACTCGACGAAGCCGGACAGGCGGTCGGCGCCGCGAGCGTGGTGCCGCAGGGCCGCCTGCGCGTGACGTCGCTGTCCGCGTTCGGATTGCGGCACGTGATGCAGGCCGTCACCGATTATGCGGGTCGGTTCCCGGACGTAACCGTCGACGTGACGCTGTCCGATCGCGTGGTCGACCTGATCGAGGAAGGCTACGACGTCGCGGTGCGCGCGGCGCCGAACGGGCTGAAATCGTCGTCGCTGGTCGCGCGGCAGATCGCGACCGCGCACATCCTGCTGGTCGCGTCGCCCGAGTATCTCGACAAGCACGGCACGCCACAGACGATCGCCGATCTCGCGCACCACAACTACCTGCGTCGCGATTCGAATTCGACGATGCTCGATTCGCTGGTGATCGACGCGGCCGCCGCGTCGCGCGTGAACCTGAACGGCAACCTGATCGTGAACCATCTCGAGGGGCTGCGCGCGGCCGTGCTCGCGGGCGCGGGCATCGCGCTGCTCGGCACCGAGGTGGTCGGCGACGACATCGAATCCGGCCGTCTCGTGCCGGTGCTGCTCGACGCCGTGCCGCCGCACGAGGCGCCGATCTATGCGGTGTACGCGAGCCGTCGCCACGTGTCCGCGAAGGTGCGCTCGTTCGTCGACTTCCTCGCGGCACGATTCGAAGGGCAGTCGCTGTGCCCGTCGATCGAGTCGCGCCTGCGCGTGCTGCCGATCACGCGGATCAAGCGCGCGGGCTGACCGGCGCCGGCCGCCCGCGTGGCGGACATGAAAAAAGCGCGAGCCGTTGCGGTTCGCGCTTTTTTGTTTGGTCCGACGTCGTGCGCGCCGGTGGCGCAACCCGCCGCCCGCGTCAGCGCGCGATGCCGAGTCGTGCCTTCGCGTCGTCGTACTCGCGCTTCAGGCGCTCGACGAGCGCGCCGACGCTCGGCAGGTCGTCCATCAGGCCGACACCCTGGCCGGCACCCCAGATGTCCTTCCACGCCTTCGCCTTGTCGCCGCCGAAATTCATCTTCGACTTGTCCGATTCCGGCAGTGCGTCCGGATCGAGGCCGGCCTTCTCGATGCTCTCGCGGATGTAGTTGCCGTGCACGCCGGTGAAGAGGTTCGTGTAGACGATGTCGGACGATTTCGCGTTGAGGATCGCGTGCTTGTAGTCCTCGACCGCGTGCGCTTCCTGCGTCGCGATGAAGCGCGTGCCCATGTACGCGAAGTCGGCGCCCATCGCCTGCGCGGCGAGGATCGAGCCGCCGTTGGCGATCGCGCCGGACAGCACGATCGGGCCGTCGAACATCTTGCGCACTTCGCCCACGAGCGCGAACGGCGACGTCGTGCCCGCATGGCCGCCGGCGCCCGCCGCGACGAGGATCAGCCCGTCGACGCCCGCTTCGAGCGCCTTCTGCGCGTGGCGCAGGTTGATCACGTCGTGCAGCACGATGCCGCCGTAGCTGTGCACCGCGTCGACGATCTCGCGCGCCGGCGCGCGCAGGCTCGTGATGAAGATCGGCACCTTGTGCTCGACGCACACGCGCACGTCGTGCTCGAGCCGCGCGTTCGACTGGTGGACGATCTGGTTGACCGCGATCGGGCCGATCACCGCGTCCGGGTGCTTCGCCTTGTGGTCGGCGAGTTCGGACTGGATCTGCGTCAGCCATTCGTCGAGCAGTTCGGCCGGACGGGCGTTGAGCGCGGGAAATGATCCGACGATACCCGCCTTGCATTGCGCGAGCACGAGTTCGGGGTAGCTGACGATGAACATCGGCGACGCGATGACGGGCAGCGTCAGGTTCTGCAGGACGGCGGGCAATGCCATGTTGATGTCTCCAGTCTCGAGGGGCGGCCGGGCCCGGCGCGGTCGCGCCGACGCCGGCATGCATGCTTGGCGGTCGAACGGTGCTTCGAGTGTAGCGGTACAGCCGCGCGTTCATATTAATACGAACGGTCGTGCGATTCTACGCGAGCTTAACAAACCGCGCGGCGAGGCGACAATCGAGTGAGTGTTCTCTTTCTACGCGTTCGGGCATCTGGCGCGCGCAGCAGCCGGCCGGGCGCTCCTACAATATCCGCCATAACAAACCAACGAGAAACAAACCATGTCGTTTGAGGCGTTTGCACCGTTTCGCGTGACGGTGCAGGACACCGACATCTTCGGTGTCAAAGGAGGCGCGGGGCCGCCGCTTCTGCTGCTGCACGGCCACCCGCAGACCCACATGATCTGGCATCGCGTCGCCGCGACGCTGGCGAATCACTTCACGGTGATCGCGACCGACCTGCGCGGCTACGGCGCGTCGGGCAAGCCGCCGAGCGACGCGCGGCACGCGCCGTATTCGAAACGCGCGATGGCGGCCGACCAGGTCGCCGTGATGCGCCATTTCGGTTTCGAGCAATTCCATGTGTGCGCGCACGATCGCGGCGCGCGCGTCGCGCACCGGCTCGCGCTCGATCATCCGGCGGCCGTCGAGCGGATGATGCTGCTCGACATCGCGCCGACGCTCGCGATGTACGAGCAGACCGACCGTGCGTTCGCGACCGCGTATTTCCACTGGTTCTTCCTGATCCAGCCGGCGCCGCTGCCCGAAACGCTGATCGAAGGCCGCACCGATGCGTACATCGAGCGCGTGATGGGCAACCGTTCGGCCGGGCTCGCGCCGTTCGCGCCGGAGGCGCTCGCCGCGTATCGCGCCGCGCTCGCGCAGCCGGGCGCCGTACATGCGATGTGCGAGGACTACCGCGCGTCGGCGACGATCGATCTCGAACACGACCGCGCGGATCTCGAGCGCGGCAACAAGGTCGCGTGCCCGCTGCGCGTGCTGTGGGGCGAGCACGGGATCGTCGGCCGCTGCTTCGATCCGCTCGACGAATGGCGGCGCGTCGCGCGCGACGTCAGCGGCCGCGCGCTCGATTGCGGGCACTACATTCCGGAAGAGGCGCCCGTCGCGCTGATCGACGAGCTGCTCGCGTTCTTCGAAGCGCGCGACGCGGCCGCGTGAGCGGTGCCGGCCGCGGCGCGCGGCGTTTGCTGTGCGTCGACCGCCAGCGTTCGAGGATCAGCGGCGCGCGGCGTCGTCTTCGACCAGCGGCGGCAGGCGGCGCGGCACGGGCGTCGATTTCACGATCGCCGTGCTCGTTTCCGCGCGCTCCGTCACCTTCGACAGGATGTCGTCGAGGTGCTCGATCGTGCGCAGGTAGAGCCGGCAGATGAAGCAGTCCTCGCCGGTCACCTTGTCGCATTCGACGAATTCCGGAATCCGCCGCAGCACCTCCTCGACCAGATGCAGCTGCCCCGGCAGCGGCTTCACGCGGACGATCGCCTGCAGCGTGTAGCCGAGCGCGCGCGGGTCGAGCTCGACGGTGAAGCCCGCGATCACGCCCTGCGCCTCGAGCCGCCGCACGCGGTCGGCGGTCGCGGGCGCCGACAGCCCGATCTGCCGCGCCAGCTCGCTGGTGGCGATGCGCGCATCCTCGGCGAGCGCCGCGAGGATCGCGCGGTCGGTCGCGTCCAGCGACGCGACGGCGGGTGGGGAAAGGCGTTTCGACATGATCGCTTTGCTTTCGAAGGTGAATCGGTCGTTTCGCTTCAGTTTAGCCGTGGATGCACGGAAAGCAAGTTCCTAGAATCGAAGTCATCTTCTCTCGCCAAACGGAGTCCATGATGGCCTCGAACGAAATCCGCCGCGGTGCCGCCGAGATGGTCGTCGCGATGCTGATGTCCGGCACGATCGGCTGGCTCGTGATGTCGTCGCAGCAACCGCTCACCAATGTCGTGTTCTTCCGCTGCCTGTTCGGCGCCGCGACGCTCGCGATCGTCTGCGCGGCGCTCGGCTTGCTGCGCCGCGCACTGTTCTCGCCGCGCATGCTCGCGCTCGCGACGCTCGGCAGCGTCGCGATCGTCGCGAACTGGCTGCTGCTGTTCGCCGCGTATTCGCGCGCGTCGATCTCGATGGCGACCGCCGTCTACAACACGCAGCCGTTCATGCTGGTCGCGCTCGGCGCGCTCGTGTTCCGCGAACGGATCAGCGCGTCGACGATCGCGTGGCTCGCGCTCGCCTTCATCGGGCTCGTCTGCGTGGTGCGGGTCGAGCCGGCCGTGCTCGCGGTGCCCGGCGAATATCTCGAAGGCGTCGCGCTGTCGCTCGGCGCGGCGTTCCTGTACGCGGTGTCGTCGATCGTCACGAAGCACCTGAAGGGCACGCCGCCGCACCTGCTCGCGCTGCTGCAGGCCGGCCTCGGCATCGTGCTGCTCGCACCGTTCGCGCACTTCGACACGCTGCCGGCGACGGCCGCGCAGTGGCTCGATCTCGTCGTGCTCGGCGTCGTCAACACCGGCCTGATGTACGTGCTGCTGTACGGCGCGATCCAGAAGCTGCCGGTCGCGATGACGGGCGCGCTGTCGTTCGTCTATCCGGTCGTCGCGATCATCGTCGATCGCGTCGCGTTCGGGCAGACGCTCGCGTGGACGCAGGTGCTCGGCGCGTTGCTGATCCTGCTCGCGGCGGCCGGCGTGAACCTCGGCTGGCGCATCGTGCCCGCGCGTCGCGCGGCGGTCGGCAACTGAAACGGTTGTGCGATTCGGCTTGCCGCCAGGCCCGTCGGCGTCGCCTCCGGGCACGCGGATTGCGCGCCAGACAGGCCGTAAGGAGTTGTAGGGAAACACCCGATGCGACGCTGCAGCGTCGCTCGTATCATGCGGCTGTGACGTTGATCACGTTCACAGGATTCCGATCTCATGCCGTTCGCCAAGCAGGCCGAACGGCATTTTTTTATGCGCCGCTCCGCGCGAGCAGGCGCCGCCGCGCGTCGAGCCGCGCGAGCAACACGCGTCTCGCGTCGTCGTCCGACGCGCGCCATCCCTTGATCTCGTCACGCGTGCGCAGGCAGCCCGCGCACCAGTCGGTGCGCGGATCGATCCTGCAGACGTCGGTGCACGGCGAGGCGACCGTGCCGACCGGTACCGGCACGTCGCTCATGCGTCGTTACGCAATGCGACGTCGGCGACCGGCGCACCCGTCAGCGCGACGAGTTCCTGCGGCGACAGGTTGAACACCGCGTGCGGATGGCCGGCGGCCGCCCACAGGCTGTCGAGCTCGAGCAGGTCGGCGTCGATCAGCGTGACCGGTTCGACGAGATGGCCGATCGGGCACACGCCGCCGATCGCGTAGCCGGTATGGTCGCGCACGAACTTCGCATCGGCGCGGCCGACCGCGCCGACCTGGGCGGCGACCTTCTTCTCGTCGACGCGATTCACGCCGCTCGCGACGACGAGCACCGGCAGGCCGTCGGATTCGCGGCGAAACAGGATCGACTTCGCGATCTGCGCGACCGAGCAGCCGAGCCCGGCCGCGGCTTCGGCGGAGGTCTTGCCGGTTTCGGCGAGCATCACGATCCCTTTCGCATGCCCGCGTTCGCGCAGCAGCAGCGCGACGCGTCGCGCGGAATCGGGGAGAGAGTCGAATGAAGCGGGTGTCGTCATGGGGAGTCCGGTGAGTGTCGGGGTCACGCGCAGCTCGGCGCGTCGGCCGCGCTCTGCGCCTTGGCGAGCAGCGCGCGACCGGCACGCGACACGTTCGCGCGGCCGATCGCGTTCGAGATGAAGTCGCCGGCGGCGACCACCTGCGCGAGATCGATGCCGGTGTCGATGCCGAGGCCCTGCATCAGGTACAGCACGTCCTCGGTCGCGACGTTGCCGGTCGCGCCCTTCGCGTACGGGCAGCCGCCGAGGCCGGCGACCGACGCGTGGAAGATCTCGATCCCTTCGAACAGCGCCGCGTAGATGTTCGCGAGCGCCTGGCCGTAGGTGTCGTGGAAGTGGCCCGACAGCCGTTCGCGCGGGAACACGCGCGTGACGGCCGACAGCACTTCGCGCGTGCGCGTCGGCGTGCCGACGCCGATGGTGTCGGCGATGTCGATCTCGTCGCAGCCGAGCGCGGCGAAGCGTTCGACGACGTCGACGACCGACGCGACCGGCACCTCGCCCTGGTACGGGCAGCCGAGCGTGCACGACACGCTGCCGCGCAGCCGCAGGCCGGCATCCTTCGCGGCCTTCGCGACCGGCTCGAAGCGCGCGATGCTCTCCGCGATGCTGCAGTTGATGTTGCGCTGCGAGAACGCCTCGCTCGCCGCGCCGAAGATCACCACTTCGTCGGCGCGTGCGGCGAGCGCGTTCTCGAAGCCTTTCAGGTTCGGCGTGAGCACCGAATACACGGTGCCCGGGCGACGCTCGATGCCGGCCATCACGTCGGCGCCGTCGGCCATCTGCGGCACCCATTTCGGCGACACGAACGATGCGGCCTCGATATTGCGGAAGCCGGCGCGCGACAGCCGGTCGACGAGCGCGATCTTCACGTCGGTCGGTACGAAGGTCTTTTCGTTCTGCAGCCCGTCGCGCGGGCCGACTTCGACGATCTTGACGGCGGTGGGGAACGTCATGGTTGTCTCCGGTTTCGTGTAGGTGGAATTCAGTAGCCGCGCGCGTAGTCGACGATGCCGCCGACGCGCTCGCCGCGCTCGAGCGCGCGGATCTTGCCGGCGATCTGCTCGACGGCTTCGTCGCGCAGCGTCTCGGCCGAGCTGTGCGGCGTGATCGTGATGCGCGGCGCGTGCCAGAACGGGTGGTCGACCGGCAGCGGCTCGTGCTGGAACACGTCGAGCGTCGCGGCGGCGACCTGGCCGCTCGCGAGCGCATCGAGCAGGTCGGCTTCGACGAGATGCGCGCCGCGTGCGACGTTCACCAGGTATGCGCCCGGCGCCAGCTTCGCGAAGGTCCGCGCCGACAGGATCCCGTCGGTATCGTGCGTGCTCGGCAGCAGGTTGACGAGCACCTTCGCGCCGTCGACGCACGCGTCGAACGCGTCGTCGCCCGCGAAGGTCGCGACGCCGTCGAGCCGTTTCGGGCTGCGGCTGTAGCCGCGCACCGGCAGGCCGAGCGCGGCGAGCGCCTGCGCGACCTGCGCGCCGAGCACGCCGAGGCCGAGCACCGCGACGGTGAAGCTCGCGCGCGGATGCGGCTCCAGCACCTGCCAGCGGCGCTCGCGCTGCAACGCGTCGTATTCGTCGAAGCGGCGCAGGTAGCGCAGCACCGCGTGCGTCACGTATTCGATCATCTGCCGCGCCATGCCCGAATCCTCGAGGCGCACCAGCGGCACGTCGCGCGGCAGCGTGCCGGGATGCGCGCGATCGAGCGCGAGCAGCGCATCGACGCCCGCGCCGAGGTTGAAGATCGCGCGCAGGCCGTCGCGCGGCGCGAACAGCTCGCGCGGCGCGCGCCACACGAGCGCGTAGTCGGCGGCGGCCGTGTCGCCCGGCTGCCACGCGCGCAGCTCGGCCTCGGGCAGCGCCTGCGCGATCGCGTCGCGCCAGGCGCCGGCTTCCTGGTGCGGCGAGTAGAACAGGATCTTCATGCGCTTACTTCGCGAACAGCTGGCCGATGTCGGCGAACGCCTTGAACTCGAGCGCGTTGCCGCACGGATCGAGGAAGAACATCGTCGCCTGCTCGCCGACCTCGCCCTTGAAGCGGATATGCGGCTCGATCACGAAGCGCGTATGCGCGGCCTTCAGTTTGTCGGCGAGCGCATGCCATTCGTCCATCGACAGCACGACGCCGAAATGGCGCACGGGCACATCGTCGCCGTCGACCGGGTTCACCGCGCTTTTGCCGGTTTCGTCCGGCGCGAGGTGCGCGACGAGCTGATGGCCGAAGAAGTCGAAGTCGACCCAGTGCTCGGAGCTGCGGCCCTCGGGGCAGCCGAGCAGGCCGCCGTAGAACGCGCGCGCGCCGGCGAGGCTCGACACGGGGAAGGCGAGATGGAACGGGCGCAGCGCGCCGGCGGGCGTAGCGGACATCGGGCGTCTCCTGTCGATCGGAACCGGCGCGGGGCGCCCCGGTTCGATCTGATGCAAGGCAAGCGGGAAGCCCACATTCTACGGTTTCGCGGCGCATTGCGCCGCCGCGAGGCTGCCGGCCCGCACCGCGGGGCCCGCGCCGGCGGTCGCCCGGCTACCGTCGCGCGCAAAAGCAAAGCACAAAATATTGGTTCGGCCGCCGCGCACGCCACGCCACAATCGAACCTCGTCTCCAAGCAAAGCAAGCGAGGGCAATCATGCGCGCATGCAGCAAATCGGCGTGGCCGCCGCGGCTCGTGACCGTTCCGGGCCTGCACGGCAGCGAAGGCGCCCACTGGCAGACCTGGCTGGAGCGGCAGTTCCCGCGTTCGCTGCGGGTCGAGCAGGCCGACTGGGACGCCCCCGATCTCGCGCGCTGGGCGCAGTCCGTGCGCGTGCTGCTCGAACGCGAGCGCGGCCCGTTCGTGCTGGCCGCGCACAGCTTCGGCTGCCTCGCGGCCGCGCATGCGCTCGCGCAATGGCCGCAGGCGGCCGACGTCGCGGGCGTGCTGCTCGTCGCGCCCGCCAGTCCGGAGAAATTCACGTTCGCCGGGCCGTTCGACGCGCGCCGGCTCGCGGTGCCGTCGATCGTGATCGGCAGCGAAACCGACCCGTGGATGCCGCTCGCCGATGCGCGCACGCTCGCGCAGCGGCTCGGCAGCGCATTCGTGAACCTCGGCGACGCGGGCCACATCAACACCGCGGCCGGCTTCGGGCCGTGGCCGCGCGCGAAGTACTTCATCGACACGCTGGTGCATTGCGCGGCGCCGCTGCGCTTTCGCGACGCGGACGACGGCTTCGACGTCGCACCCGTCGAGCGCGCGCTCGCGCACGCGATCTGAGATTCGACGGCACGCGCCGCGCGGCCGACGCCGCGCACCGTCGTGCCGCCGCGCTTACGACGCGGAGACCGGGCCCACCGCGGCCGGATCCGAGTAGCTCGACCGGCCGTTCTCGACGTGGCCCGCGAAGCGGCGCGAGAACGTGCCGTTCACGCCGTCGCTCACCGTCACGTCATACCAGTGGTGGCTCGACGCGAGCGCCCATTGCTCGACGCGTTCATCGCCGCCGTGCAGGGTCACCTGGCGCGCGGGCGTGCCGTACGCGTTGTCGGTCAGCGTCAGCGTCACGTGACCGCTGCCGTGGTTGCGCAGCTTCAGGTACAGGTTGCCGTTCGCGATGTCGTAGCCGGCTTTCACCTCCGGCTGCGCCTGGTTGCGCCGGCGCGCCGTCGCGGCCGACACGTTGCCCGCGAACATCCGCACGAAGCCGTTCGGCCCGTACACCGAGAACGCATACGCGCCGTTCGTCTCCGTCAGGTCGAAGTCCGCGTGCAGCACGCGGCGCGCGCCGACCGTGTAGCGCCACGGGCCGTCGGTGCGGTTGGTCGCGTACACCTGGAAGTGCGCGCCCTGGTTGCCGCGGTTCGCGAACTCGATGCGCAGCGTGTTGCCGCCGTAGAGGCTCGCGTTCACGTGCAGTTCGTACGGCAGCGCACGCGCCGGGCGCACGCCCGGTTCCTGCGGGTCGATCGGCGACGGCGTCGCGGGCACGCTCGGCGCGGGTTGCGACGTGCATTGCTGGTCGGCGATCGAGCGGTACTGGCTCGTATCGGGCAGCGTCGGGAACGTCGCGTCGGACGAGCGGAAGTCGAACGCGGCGGTGAGGTCGCCGCAGACGGTCCGGCGCCACGGCGTGATGTTCGGCTCGTCGACGCCGAAGCGCTCGCCGATGAAGCGGATCACCGACGTGTGGTCGAATACCTGCGAGCACACGAAGCCGCCCTTCGACCACGGCGACACGACCGTCATCGGCACGCGCGGCCCGAGGCCGTACGGCAGCCCGTCGGCCGTGTAGCTGCCGCCGCGGCCGGGATTCACGACCGTATGAAGCTCGCCGTCGGTGGTCACGGTCGATGCGCCCTGCGCGGCCGAGGTCGGCGGCTGCGGCGGCACGACGTGATCGAAGAAGCCGTCGTTTTCGTCGTACATGATGAACAGCACCGTCTTCGCCCACACGTCGGGGTTCGACGTCAGCGCGTCGAGGATCTGCGACGTGTAGTTCGCGCCGTACGCGGGCGTGTATTTCGGATGCTCGGAGAACACGGCGGGCGGCAGCAGCCACGACACCTGCGGCAGCCGGTCGTTGATCACGTCGTCCTTCAGGTTGTCGAGCGTGCGCACCGTCTGCGCGCGCTGGTACAGCGACGAGCCCGGCTTCGCGTTGATGAAGTTCGTGAAGTTCTGCAGGATGTTCGTGCCGTAGTTGCCGTTGTACGGATCGGCCCACGTGAGCCCCTGCTGGTAGATCTGCCACGACACGCCGTGCGCCTCGAGCCGTTCGGGGAAGGTCGTCCACGACAGCAGCTGGTACGCGGGCGGCAGGTCGCCGTCGACGTAGTCGGCGTTGTCGAGCAGCGGGCCGCCGAACTTGCCGGTCGGGTCGACCGTGCCCGTCATCAGGTACGAACGGTTCGGATGCGTCGGCCCCGGCAGCGAGCAGAAGTAGTTGTCGCACACGGTGAACGCATCGGCGAGCGCGTAATGGAACGGGATGTCCTCGCGCACGTGATAGCCCATCGTCATGTCGGTCTTGTTCGCGGGCCACTGGTCGTAGCGGCCGCCGTCGATCGCCGCGTGGGTCTTCGCCCACGAGTGGTCGAGCGCGCCCAGGCACTGCGCGCTGGTCGTCTTCGTGTCGAGCCGGAACGGCAGCACGGGCTTCGCCGGGTCTTCCTTCGACGGCTGGTACCACACCGGCTTGCCGCTCGGCAGCGGAATCGGGAAGCGGTCGTTGTAGCCGCGCACGCCGCGCAGGTGTCCGAAGTAATGGTCGAACGAGCGGTTCTCCTGCATGAACACGACGATGTGCTGGACATCGCGGATCGTGCCGGTGCCGCGCGCGGCCGGAATCGCGAGCGCGCGGCGGATCGATTCGGGGAACGCGTTGAGCGCGACGGCCGCGCCCGCCGACTGTGCGACGGTATGCAGGAAACGGCGGCGGCTGGATGACGTCATGTTATTTCACCTCGGTTCTGCGATCGGGGACTGGGGACACCAACAGGAACGGCGGGATCAGTGCGGCGACGACGCGGCGATGGCGGACGCGCCCGCGTTCGTCGCGGGCTTCGCGTCGTCGTCATCGTCGGGCGGGTAGTGGACGACGGGCGGCGCGAGCGGCGCGGCATCGGACGCGGCGGCTTTCGCGCCCGCGCCGCTGTTGAACGCGCTCGCGGCGCCGGACGATGCGCCGGCCTGTTGCGAGGCGTCGGTTGCGTGCGCGTCGTGCGGCGCGTTGTCGCTGCAGGCGGCGGCGAAGGCGGCGGCACATAGAACGACGACGAGGGCAACACGACGCATCACTTCTCTCCTGGCAGGCGGATCGGGAAACGTTTTCGAGTATGCCCGTGCGATGCGACGATTCGGTGAATCGTTTGCGACCGGCGCGTGATCGCGAACGGCTTTCGTGATGCTGACCATATGCTTTCACGGCGGCGGAGCCGGGTCGACCCGCCGAATTTTCATGGCGGATGTAGTGGCCGCGCGCATTTACACGCGCGTGCAACGCGACGAACCATGTACGCGATGCGACGTGTCGTGCACGGCGGTGCGGACGCTTTTGGCCAGCGTCGGTCGATGTGTCGCCAGCGCGACTCCCGAATGCGTGTTTTTTACCGCATCGACAGCCGGCGGTCAGCCACGCGCCAGCGTAGCGGCACGCACGTGACAGGAGCGGTAACCGATACCTGCGTGCGGTCCGTTCGCAACGCATGAACGCAATCTGCCCGGCGCAGGCGAAGACCCGTGTCGGCTTGCGGCACCGGAATTGCTCGCAGCGCCGATGCACGCGCTGTCCCGCGCGGCCAACCGGGCACGGGCGGCGTATCCGCATCCATCAACCAGGGAGCGAGCAGAAGCCATGTCCAGCGATCGACCCATCCCCCCGTCCACCGGACCCGCAAGCGATGCTGCCCCGTCGCCGCTCGCGGCCGGCCATGCGGCGTCGCCGCCGTTGCCGGACGATACGCCGTCCAGTGCCGCACGGCGCCGCTTTCTGCAATCGGCGGCGGCGGCCGCGACCGTCGGCGCCGCATCGCACGTTCATCCGCAGCCGCCGCACATGACATCCACGCCTGCGGCGACGCATCGCGATACGGTCCCGGCGCGGCCCGTGCGGCTCGACATCAACGGGCGCGAATACACGCTGCAGCTCGAACCGCGCGTCACGCTGCTCGACGCGCTGCGCGAATACGCGGGCCTCACCGGCACCAAGAAAGGCTGCGACCGCGGGCAATGCGGCGCGTGCACGGTGCTCGTCGACGGGCGGCGCATCAATGCGTGCCTGACGCTCGCGGTGATGCACGAAGGCGAGCGGATCACGACCGTCGAGGGGCTCGCGCGCGGCGGCGTGCTGAGCCCGATGCAGCGTGCGTTCGTCGATCACGATGCATTCCAGTGCGGCTACTGCACGCCCGGCCAGCTGTGTTCCGCGACCGCGCTGCTCGACGAGTTTTCGGCGGGCGCGGCGAGCGCCGTCACCGACGACGTGCGACGCCGGCCCGCACAACTGTCGGACGACGAGATCCGCGAGCGCATGAGCGGCAATCTGTGCCGCTGCGGTGCGTACCCGAACATCGTCGCCGCCGTGCGCGCCGCGCACGCGGCGAACGGCTAGCGCGGGAGGACCCGGCCATGGAAGCGATCTCCTACGAACGGGCAACCGACGTCGCGGGCGCCGTGCGGGCGGCGCAGCGGCCGGGCGCGGCCTTCATCGGCGGCGGCACGAACCTGCTGGACCTGATGAAGGGCGGCGTCGCGCGGCCCGTCACGCTCATCGACATCACGCGCATCGCGGGCCTCGATACGGTCGACGCGTTGCCGGATGGCGGACTGCGAATCGGTGCGCTCGTGCGCAACAGCGATGCGGCCGCTCATCCGCGTATTCGCGCGGACTATCCGCTGCTGTCGCAGGCGCTGCTCGCCGGCGCGTCCGCGCAATTGCGCAACATGGCGACCGTCGGCGGCAACCTGATGCAGCGCACGCGCTGCCCGTATTTCTACGATCCCGCGTTCGCGCAATGCAACAAGCGCGAGCCGGGCAGCGGCTGCGCGGCGATCGGCGGGCACAACCGGATGCACGCGATTCTCGGCGCCAGCCAGCAGTGCGTCGCGGTGAACCCGTCGGACATGAGCGTCGCGCTCGCGGCGCTCGACGCGGTCGTACAGGTGAGCGGCCCACGCGGCGCGCGGCAGATTCCGTTCGCGTCGTTTCACCGGTTGCCCGGCGATCGGCCCGATCTCGACACGACGCTCGAACCGGGCGAACTGATTACGTCGGTGGATCTGCCGCCGCCGCGCTTTGCGGACCATGCGCACTATCTGAAGGTGCGCGACCGCGCGAGTTACGCGTTCGCGCTGGTCGCGGTGGCCGCCGCGTTGCGGCTGGACGGTGCGCAGGTGACGGAGGCGCGCATCGCGCTCGGCGGCGTGGCGCACAAGCCGCTGCGTGCGACGGCCGCGGAACGGCATCTCGTCGGCCGCGCGCCGACGGATGCGGCGCTGCGCGAGGCGGCTGCGCTCGCGTTGCGCGACGCGCGGCCGCTCGACGGCAATCGATTCAAGGTCGCGCTCGCGCAGCGCGCGATCGTCCGTGCGGTGCATGCGGCCGCTGGCACGACGGGAGATGCGGCATGAACACGGTGACTGGACAGCCGCTCGACCGTGTCGACGGCGTACTCAAAGTGACGGGCGGCGCGCGCTATGCGGCCGAATTCGCCGATACGCGCCTCGCGCACGCGGTGCTCGTGACGAGCACGATCGCAGCGGGGCGCATCGAATCGATTGACGCGGCACGCGCACGCGCGATGCCCGGCGTGCTGCTCGTGATGACGCACGAGAACGCGATGCGGTTGCCCAACGGCGGCCGCACGCCGCTGTCGCCGCCGGCCGGGCGCCGGCTCACGCTGTTGCAGGACGACACGGTGCGCTACAGCAACGAACCTGTCGCGGTCGTCGTCGCCGAAACGCTCGAGCAGGCGACCGACGCCGCGAATGCCGTGCAGGTGCGCTATCGCGCGAGCGATGCCACGCTCGATTTCGCGCGCGCGAAGCGCGGCGCGCGCGTGCCGCCGAAGCAGCAGGGGCGCGCGATGGACACGCAGCGCGGCGACGTCGATGCGGGCCTGCGCGAGGGCGCGGTGCGCATCGACGCCACCTACACGACGCCGATGCAGCATCACAATCCGCTTGAGCCGCACGCGACGATGGCGCACTGGGACGGCCCGACGCTCACGCTGCACGACGCGACGCAGGGCGTGTCGGGCGCCAGCACGGCGGTGGCCGCGGTGTTCGGCATCGCGCCGGAACACGTGCGCGTGATCTCGCCGTTCCTCGGCGGCGGCTTCGGCTGCAAGGGATCGTCGTGGTCGCACGTGTCGTTGTGCGCGATGGCCGCGCGCCAGGTGGGCCGCCCGGTGCGCCTTGCGCTGACGCGGCCGCAGATGTTCGGCCCGGTCGGCGGCCGCCCGTTCACCGAGCAGCGCGTCGTGCTGGCCGCGCGCGCCGACGGCACGCTGACCGCGCTGCGCCACGACTCGATCGTCACCACGTCGACGTTCGAGGACTGGACGGAGATGTGCGGGATGCCGTCGCGGATCATGTATGCAGTGCCGAACCACGCGACCACGCACCGGATCGTGTCGCTGAACGTCGGCACGCCGACGTTCATGCGCGCGCCCGGCGAGGCGTCCGGTTCGTTCGCGCTGGAATCGGCGATGGACGAGCTCGCGTGGCGGCTCGGCATGGATCCGGTCGCGCTGCGGCTCGCGAATTACGCGGAGGTCGACCCGGAGGATGGCAAGCCGTGGTCGAGCAACAAGCTGCGCGAGTGCTACCAGGCCGGCGCGCAACGCTTCGGCTGGTCGCGGCGCACCGGCGGGCCGCGCACGATGCGCGACGGCGACACGCTGGTCGGTCTCGGGATGGCCGCCGCGACGTATCCGGCGAATCGCAGCGAGGCGTCTGCGCGTGCGCGCATCCTGCCGGACGGCACGGCCGAAGTCGCGTCGGGCACGCAGGACATCGGCACCGGCACCTACACGGTCATGACCCAAGTCGCCGCCGACGCGCTCGGCTTCGCGCCGCAGAACGTGCGCTTCGTGCTCGGCGATTCGAGCCTGCCGCGCGCGCCGGTGTCGGGCGGCTCGCAATCGGCGGCGAGCGTCGCGCCGGCCGTGCGCGACGCCGCGCTGCGCGCGCGCGCGATGCTGATCGCGCTGGCGATCGCCGATTCGGGCTCGCCGCTGCACGGCGTCGCGGCGGACGACGTGACGGTCGACGACGGCTGGCTCGTGCATCGCGGCGAGCCGTCGCGGCGCGATCCGGCCGCCGCGGTGATCGCGCGCGCGGGCGGACGGCCGCTCGAAGCGCAGGCGACCGCGAAGCCGGGCGACGAGAAGTCGCGCTATGCATCTCATTCGTTCGGCGCGGTGTTTGCCGAAGTACACGTCGATGCCGAACTCGGCACGATCCGGGTGCCGCGCATCGTCGGCGTGTACAGCGTCGGCAGCCTGCTGAATGCGAAGACCGCACGCAGCCAGCTGATCGGCGGGATGGTGTGGGGGCTCGGCACCGCGCTCGAGGAAGGCTCGTTCCTCGACGTGCGGCATGGCCGCTTCACGAATGCGAACCTCGCCGAATATCACGTACCCGTGAATGCGGATATCGGCGATCTCGACGTGAGCTTCGTCGACGAACGCGACACGCATTTCAACCCGCTCGGCATCCGCGGCATCGGCGAAATAGGGATCACGGGCGTGCCGGCGGCGATCGCGAATGCGATCTATCACGCGACGGGCGTGCGCGTGCGCGATCTGCCGATCACGCTCGACAAGGTGGCGATGCCGACGCGCGCGTGAGCGTCAGCCGCAGCGTCAGCGGCGCGGCGTTCTGCGCCGCGCTTCGCTGCGCAGCCAGTCGAGCCACGTGCGGATCGCCGCTTCCTGCGGATGGCCGGGGCGCCATACGACGTAGTGCGCATACACGTCGGTCACGCGCACCGTCGATACGCGCACGAGCGTGCCGTCCGCGAGTTCGGGCTCGATCAGCGAGCGGCGCGCGAGTGCGACGCCGCGCCCTTTCAGCGTCGCGTCGATCAGCGCATTCGCATCGGTGAAACGCGGCGCGCGAGCGGATTCGGTGAGGTCGAGCCGCGCAGCCTGGAGCCACGGTTCCCATGGCTGCGCGGGATGGCGCAGCAACGTCGCGCGCACGAGATCGGCCGGCACGCGCGGCGCAATGCCGTCGCGATTGCGGTACGCGGGGCTCGCGACCGGGAAGATCGTCTCGTTCATCAGCTTTTCGGCGACGACGCCCGGCCAGCTGCCGGGCCCGTAGCGCAGCGCGACGTCGATGCGGTCGCGCTTGCGCAGCGGCGCGAGCGCCACGTCCGGGTGCAGCGCGATCGCGATGTGCGGATGCGCGGCCGTGAAGCGCGGCAGGCGTGGTGCGAGCCAGCGCTCGGCGACACTCGGCAGCACGCTGACGTTCAGCGTCACGTCGCAGGTACGCGGGCGGCTGCGTACGGCGAGCGCCGGCTCGAACGCGCGTTCGAGCACGCTCAGGCCCTGGCGCACCTGTAGCGCGAGCGCATGCGCGGCATGCGTTGGCGTTGCGCCGTTGCGTTCGCGCGTGAAGAGCGGGTAGCCGAGCTGCGCCTCGAGCGCGCGGATGTGCTGGCTGACGGCGCCTTGCGTGAGCGCAAGCGCATCGGCCGCGCGCGTGAAGCTCTGCAGCCGCACGGCGGCTTCGAACGCACGCAGCGTCTGGAGCGGGGGGAGGTGGATGCGTCGCATGCGGGTATTAGTAACACTAATGTTCAAGCACGACAATTCTTCGTTTGCCGCGCATCGGGATGCGTTCCTACACTCGGTTCCGTCTTCCACAGCGCCGTCGGGCCACACACCATGAACGCATATCGTCTCTATCTTTCGCCGGGCGCCTGCTCGCTCGCCGCTCATATCGCGCTGGAGGAAACCGGCGCGCCGTTCGACGTCGAGATCGTCTCGGTGCAGAAGCAGCAGAACCTCGCAGCGCCCTATCTGGCGATCAACGCGAAGGCGCGTGTGCCCGTGCTCGCGATTCCGGGCGAGCCGAGCGTGCTGACCGAAACGCCTGCGATCCTCACGTATCTCGCGCACCGCTATCCGGATGCGCAATTGCTGCCGCTCGGCGAACCGCTGCGCGAGGCGCGGTGTCATGAATGGCTCGCCTGGCTGGTCGGCTGGGTGCACGGCGTCGGCTACGGCGCGTTGTGGCGGCCGGGCCGCTTCATCGGCGATCCGGCGCTGCACGGCGCGGTCAGCGCACACGGGCGCGGCACGATCGAAGCCGCGAACGCCTCGATCGAGGCCGCGCTCGCCGATGGCCGAACGTGGGCTGAACCGGGTGCGCATTCGATCGTCGATCCGTTCCTGTTGGTGCTGTATCGCTGGGGTGTCGCGATCGGACTCGACATGACGCAGCATGCGGCGTGGACAGCCCACGCGCAGCGCGAGGCCGAGCGGCCGGCCGCGCGGCGCGCGCTGGCGCGCGAGGCGGCCTGACGGATGCGCGGGCGCCGTGGGGCGTGCTGCGCCGCCCGCGTGTGACGAACGGCTGCCATTTCACGGTGCCGCGCATCGGTGGCGTGTACAGCGTCGGCGGCCTCCTGAACGCGAAGACCGTACGCAGCCAGCTGTCGCACGCTCCGTGCGAATGGTCGAGACGCCACACTGCGTCATGCTGGCCTGCGCCGTGCCCGCGTCGTTCGACGATTCATTCGGATCCCGAAGTTCGTACGTGTCCAATTGCCACGTCGACTCCATTTCTATTGAATGAGAACCATTCTCGTTAATGGGGTGGAGTGAACATGAGTCGTTGCATTCTGTCGAGCGCGACGCCGCCGCGTCGCGCGACCGCGTCCGTTGCGTTCGCGATGGTGACCTGTGCCGCCGCGCCTGCGTGCGCGGAAGAGGACGAGCCGCGCCACGCGCCGCACCTGAGCCCGATCTTCGTCCACGGCAATCGCGACGCCGGTACGCGCGTCGACCGGTCGGGTTCCGCCAAATACGCGACGCCGCTGCTCGACGTGCCGCAGACGATCACCGTCGTGCCGCGCGCGGTGCTCGACGAACAGCAGGCGCTGAGCCTGCGCGACGCGCTGTCGAACGTCGCGGGCATCACGTTCAACGCGGGAGAAGGCGGCGGCGGGTCGGGCGACATGTTCAATATCCGCGGCTTCGGCGCGAACGCGAATATGCAGCTCGACGGGTTGCGCGACAGTGCGCAGAACAATCGCAGCGACCTGTTCAACATCGAGGCGGTCGAGGTGATCAAGGGGCCGAACTCGGTATTCGGCGGGGCGGGCACGACGGGCGGCTCGGTGAACCTGATCAGCAAGACGCCGAAAGCCGGCGCGCTCACGGAGGCCGGCACGATGCTCGGAACGTCCGGCTACCGCCGCGTGACGCTCGATGCGAACCGGCCGGTGCCCGGCACCGAAGGCCGGGCCGCGTTCCGCCTGAACGCGATGGCGCATGTGAACGACGTGCCGGGCCGCAACGACATCCGCAAGCGCCGCTGGGGCGTCGCGCCGTCGCTCGCGTTTGGCCTCGGCACGCCGACGCGCGTCACGCTCGGCTATTTTCACCAGTACGACAACAACCTGCCCGACTACGGGCTGCCTGCGCACAACGGCCAGGTGCTGGCCGGCATGTCGCGCGACCGCTATTTCGGCTGGCGCAATCTGGATCGCGAACGGATCGCCGCGGATGCCTTCACCGTGAAGGCCGAGCACGACGTGTCGTCCGGCCTGAAGGTGCAGAACCTGAGCCGCTACGCGCACCTGAATCGCGATACGGTGATTTCGGGAGCGCGCGTGAGCCTCGAAGGGCTGCCGCCCGGGCGTTACAAGCCGGCCGGGCCGCAAGGCTACGGCCGCGACGCGTCGACCGCGATGTGGGCGAACCAGACGAACGTGACGAGCACGTTCACGACGTTCGGCGTCGGGCACACGCTCGTCACGGGCTTCGAGATCTCGCGCGAAACGTACGGCCGCACGACCTATTCGTACGGGCTCAACCGGTTCTACCCGGCCGACGGCTTTGCGCTCGCGGCGCCGCCCGGCGTGTGGCGCGGCCCGGCGCAGCGCGAGGACAGTGCCCGCCAGGACACCGCGCTGGTCGTGAAGGCGCTGTACGCGTTCGACACGATCTCGGTCGGTCGCCACTGGGACATCGACGTCGGGCTGCGGCACGACTGGATCGACGGCTGGGCGGAAGGGGCCGCGGCCGGCAAGCCCGCCGAGCGCGCGGACAGTTCCGACCGTCACCTGAGCACGCGCGCGGGGCTCGTGTTCAAGCCGACCGACAACGGTCGCGTGTATTTCGCGTATGGCACGTCGTTCAACCCGTCCGCCGAATTTCTCGTGACCTCCGGCTCCGGCGTGAGCGCGGCGACCGGTGCGCTCGCACCCGAGAAGAACGAGAGTTTGGAGCTCGGCGCGAAATGGGAGGGGCTCGCGGGCGTCGCGCTGAACGGCGCGCTGTTCCAGACCGAAAAGAACAACGCGCGCGAACGCATGGCCGACGGCAGCTACGCGCTCGTGGGCCGCCAGCGCGTTCGCGGCATCGAGCTCGGGGCCGCGGGCAAGGTGACGCCGCAGTGGGACGTGTTTGCCAACTACACGTATCTCGCGAGCGTCACGCTCGGTTCACCGGCCACGCCGCGCCGCGACGGACAGGCGCTCGGCAACACGCCGCGGCACGCGTTCAACCTGTGGACGACCTATCGGTTGCCGGCCGGCTGGACGGTCGGCTACGGTTCGCACTTCGTCGGCCGGCGCAACGTGACGTCGCAAGGCGACGGCAAGCTCGGCGCGTACTGGGTGCACAACCTGATGGCGTCGTACGACGTGAGCCGCAGGCTGCGCTTCCAGCTGAACGTCGACAACCTGTTCGATCGCGCCTATGTCGAACGCGTGCGGCAGGTGGTGGGAAACGCATCGCAATCGTCGGCCGTCGAGTTCGGCGACGGCCGCTCGGCGATGCTGTCGGCCGTGTACAAGTTCTGAATGCCGCGCCATGCGGTCGGCAGGACGGGCGTCGCCGCTGGTGCCCGCTTGCTGGCTAGCGGGCAAACAACGGGTACGTTGCCGCCGCGATCAGCGCGGTCGCGAGCCACACCACGCTCCACGAGCTGACGGCGAGCAGCGGCGGAATCGCGAGCGGCGTCGCGAACAGCCCCAGATAGACGACCGTGTTCGCCATCCCGAGGGCGGTGCCTGCGTGGTTCGCGCCCGCGAGCGTCGCGAGTTCGGTGTACGCGACGCCGTGCCAGGCCGACACGCAGATGCCGGCGAACACGAGGATCGCGACGATCGCGGCGAGCGGCACGTGCGGGCTGCCGGCGGTCGCGGCCGCGAGCAGCGCGAACGATCCGGACGCGACGCAGACCGACCCGCGCAGGTACGCACGCCGGTTGCCGTGCCGGTCGGTATGGCGGCCGCTCCACACGCGCATCACCATCGCGCCCAACTGCAGCGCGACCATCGCCGCGCTGATGCCGGCGAGGCCGAGCCGGCCGAAATCGTGCAGGAACACGGTCGCGAACGTGAGTACCGCGAACTGCGGCGCACACAGCGCGCCGATGCCGAGCACGATGCGCCAGACGCGGCCGCTCGCGAGCGGACTGCGCGCGGGCGCGGGCGGCGGTTGCTGCCCGACGGCGCGGTTCGCGGCGGCGGGCGCGGTGGCCGCCGTATCGGGCGGTTCGTGCAGCCAGCGCCACGTGAGCGCGGCCGATCCGGCACACAGCAGCATCAGCGCGCCGTACACCGCGGCAAAGCCCGCATGCGACGCGAGCGACGGCAGCAGCGCCGCGCCGACGCCGCCACCGAGCGGCACGGCCGTCTGGCGGATGCTCATCGCGAGCCCGCGTTCGCGCTCGCCGAACCAGCGCATCACCGCGCGTCCGCTCGAGCCGTTCACGCTGCCGCCGAGCAGGCCGACGCAGCCCATCGCCGCGACGACGCGCATGAGCGGCGGCACCGCGTGCGCGGCCGGGACGATCGTGGCCACCATCAGCGCCAGCATCGCGGCGGTCGCGACGAGGCCGGTGAGCAGTACGCGGCGATCGCCGAAGCGGTCGGCGGCGATCCCCCACGGCAGTTCGGACAGTGCGACGCCGAAGCCGAGCGCGCCGAGCACGAGGCCCAGCGCGCCGTTGTCGAGGTGATAGGCCGAGCGCATCCACACGGCGGTGGTCGGAATGCCCGCCGCGGCGGCGGAAAAGCTCATGTTCGCGGCGACGCCGGCCGCGAGCACGCGCCAGCGATGGGCCGGGCCGCGCGCGTCGCGCGCTGGCAAGGACGGGGACGGGGATGCTAGGCAGGAGGTATCCATGGCGACAGGGCCCGTGTGGAAATTGACATCGCCAGTGTGGCGACCTACATTCATCCTGAAAATCGGAAAGTTTTTGATGAATCGTTCGATAAAACGGGATGATTGAGATGTCCGGACAAGACCCTGCCCCCGGCGAGGCGTCGCTCGTGGCACCCGACGCCACGCTAGCCCGGCCGAACTTCGACGTCGCGGCGCTGCGCAGCCTGGTCGCGGGTGTGGATCTCGGCAGCTTCGCGAAGGCCGCCGATCGCGTCGCGCGTTCGTCGTCGGCGGTGAGCGCGCAGATCCGCAAGCTCGAGGAACAGGCCGGCACGCCGCTGTTCGTGAAGGCCGGCCGCGGGCTCGCGCTGACCGACGCCGGCGACGCGATGCTGCGCTATGCGCGGCGGATGATCGAGCTGAACGACGAAGCGGCCGCGGCCGTGCGCGGCGTGAATCTCGACGGCTGGGTGCGGGTCGGCCTTCAGGAGGACTTCGGCGAAGCGATCCTGCCCGACGTGCTCGGGCGTTTCGCGCGTGCGCATCCGAAGGTGAGGATCGAGGCGCGCGTCGCGCGCAATGCCGAGTTGCTCGAGCGGCTCGACGCGAACCAGCTCGATCTCGCGCTCGTGTGGGGCGACCCGGCGTCGGCGGCGCTGGTGTCGCGCGCGGGCATCGACAGCGACGCGATCGCGCAGGTGCCGATGCAGTGGATCGCGGCGAGCGGCGCGAGCGGTTTCGGCGTGCCGGACACCGACGGACCGGCGGATGCGGTCGACGACGGCGCCGCGCGTCTGTGTGCGATGCGCGCATCGGGCGAGCCGTTGCCGCTCGTCGTGTTCGATCGGCCGTGCCGCTTCTTCGGCGCGGCGACCGATGCGCTCGACCGCGCGGGCGTGCCGTGGCGCGTCGCGTTCACGACGCCGAGCCTGGCCGGGCTGTGGGCGGCGGCGGCGGCCGGCCTCGGGCTGACCGTGCGCTCGCACTACGGGCTGCCCGCGTCGGTGCGTGTGCTCGACGCGGTGTCGTCCGGGCTGCCGGCACTGCCGGGCCTGCCACTGATGCTGCTGCGGCGGACGTCGTCGGCGACGCCGACCGTCGAGCGGCTCGCGCGGATCGTCACGCAGGCGGTGCGGGACGCGACGCGAGGGGAGGCGGGGGCGCTGGCGGCGTGATGGCGATCGACACGCCTGCGCCCGACTGGGCGTTCGGCCTATTGGAGGGACGCGGCGAATGTCGTGACAATGGTGGATCACTCAACGGAGGCCATCATGCAAGTTGCCACTGTCCCGGAAGCCGCGCTCGATCTTCAGCGGCTTCTCGATGCCGCGATCGCCGGCGAACGCGTCGTGATCATGCAGGACGGCAAGCAGTCTGTCCGGCTCGTGCCGCTCAAGCCGATTCATCCATTCGGCGCCCTCGAGGGCGAGATCTGGATTGCGGACGATTTCGATGCACCGCTTTCCGCCGAGGAGCTCGCGGCGTTCGAAGGTGAGTAATGCGGCTGCTGTTCGATACGCACATCTTTCTCTGGGCGGTGGCGAATGATCCGAAGTTGAGCGCTCGGGCGCGCAAGCTGATCGTCGCAGCCGACGAAGTGTTCATCAGCAGCGCGAGCATCTGGGAAGTCGCGATCAAGGCCGGGAAGGGGAAGCTGGACGTCGATGTGGATCGGTTGGTCGACAAACTGAACGCGAGCCAATATCGCGAACTGCCGGTCCGGGCCGCACACGGTGCGGCCGTACGTCATCTTCCCCATTACCATGGCGATCCGTTCGACCGCTTGCTGGTCGCACAGGCCTGGTCCGAACCGATGCTGCTCATCACCGCCGACGGCCATCTTGCGCAGTATGGCGCGTCGCGGATTCTGACGGTCTGAAACAGTTTCGGGAGCGAAATCCTACGCTGCCGCGACCGTCTGCGCCGACGCCTCCAGCGCCGCGCACAGCTTGCCGAGCCTCTCCCGCAACCCCGCGCTCGCCGGCACGAACGGCAACCGCAGCCCGTCCTCGCACCACCCCTGCGCAGCCAGCACCGCCTTCACCGGCGCCGGATTCGGCTCGGCGAACAGCGCCGCGACGAGCGGCTGCAGCGCGACCGACAGCCGTCGCGCGTCGGCGAGCCGGCCGTCGCGCAGCAGCGCGTGGATGCGCACGTGCCATTCGGGCAGCGCGTGCGCGCTGCTGGCGATCGCGCCATGCGCGCCGGCACACAGCGCGGCGAAGTTCTGGTTGTCGTCGCCGGAGAGGATCGCGAGCGGCGTCTCGTGCACGAGCCGGCTCATCCGGTCGAGCGTCCCGCCGCATTCCTTGATGCCCGCGACGCGCGGATCGCGCGCGAGCGCCTGCAGCGTCTCCAGTTCGACGTTCACGCCGGTGCGATACGGGATGTTGTAGACGAGGACCGGCAGGTCGGCCGCCTCGACGATCGCCTCGACGTGGCGGCGGATCCCGTCCTGCGTCGGCCGAACGTAGACGGGCGGCGTGACGAGCAGCCCGTCGGGCCGCAGCGCCGCGAGTTCGCGTGCGCGGGCGGCCGCGAAGTGCGTCGCGCTCGCGGTGAGCCCGACGACGATCGGCAGGTCGGGCACCGCATCGCGCAGCGTCGCGAACACGGCGTCCTGTTCGTGCGCGTCGAGCAGCACGCCTTCACCGGTCGTCGCGCCCGCGACGAACCCGGCGACGCCCGCCGCCGCATAGTGACGCGCGAGCCGCGCGAGCGCGCCGTGGTCGACCTCGCCGTCGTGGAACGGCGTGACGAGCGGCAGCCAGATACCTTCGAAACGTGTGTGCATGCAAAGCCTCATGGTGGAAACGGAGTGGGAAGGAACCGTTCCGCCGACGGGGTGCCGGAGCGAGGCGTGCGAGCAAGGAGAAAGAAACGACCTGCGGGCATCCCGTCCGGCATTCGCCTGACGGGACGCGACGCCCCCGTCAGTCGAGGTGTCGTTTTTTCAGTTTCAGCCCGGCCGCGCGCGCGCCTGCCGCGATGGCGGCAAGGATCGACGGCGAACGCGGGGCAACGGACATGGATGAACCGTGAAAGGGGCTGAACGGCGATCTTAACACCGGATCCGGCGCGTACGCGAGCGACGCGCGCCGCTTAGCAGAATTAGAGATTTGCTTTCCACGACAGATTGGAAAGTGCGTCGCGCCCGGCCGTTAGAATGCCCGCTTACGTTTCGATGACAGCGCGTACGCGTGCCGTCACGCCTATTCACCACCACTGGAAACGGGGCATATCACGATGGCAAGCATCAAGGGGATCGGCCGCTGGCTGCACACGGGCGCCGCGGCGGCGCTGGTCGTGGCGGCCACGGCCGCGCATGCGGACACGTCGATCCTGAACGTGTCGTACGACGTGACGCGCGAACTGTACAAGGACATCAACACGAGCTTCGCCGCCGCCTACAAGCAGCAGACGGGTGAAACGGTGACGATCAAGCAGTCGCACGGCGCGTCGAGCGCGCAGGCGCTGTCGGTGTTGCAGGGGCTGCAGGCCGACGTCGTGACGATGAACCAGCCGAACGACATCGACCTGCTCGCCGAGCGCGGCCAGCTGCTGCCGAAGGACTGGCGCGCGCGCTTCCCCGACGGCAGCTCGCCGTACTCGACGACGATGGTGTTCCTCGTGCGCAAGGGCAATCCGAAGGCGATCAAGGACTGGAGCGATCTCGCGAAGCCGGGCGTGCAGGTGATCATCGCGAACCCGAAGACGTCGGGCAACGGCCGCTACGCGTACCTCGCCGCGTGGGGCTACCAGAAGCAGAAAGGCGCGACCGACCAGCAGGCGCTCGACTTCGAGAAGGCGATCTTCCGCAACGTGCCGGTGCTGGACTCCGGCGGCCGCGGCGCGACGACGACCTTCACGCAGCGCGGCATCGGCGACGTGCTCGTCACGTTCGAGAACGAAGTCGCGCTGATGGACACCGGCGCGTCGGGCGCGGAATTCGACGCCGTGTACCCGTCGGCGAGCATCCTCGCGGAGCCGCCCGTCGCCGTCGTCGACAAGGTTGCCGACAAGAAGGGCACGCGCAAGGTCGCGCAGGCGTATCTCGACTACCTGTACACGCCGCAGGCGCAGGAGATCATCGCGCAGCACCATCTGCGCCCGCGCGACGCGACCGTGCTGAAGAAGCATGCGGCCGA
Organism: Burkholderia sp. BCC1998; assembly: GCF_905339875.1. NCBI lineage: Bacteria > Pseudomonadati > Pseudomonadota > Betaproteobacteria > Burkholderiales > Burkholderiaceae > Burkholderia > Burkholderia sp. BCC1998. Next base: position 182,211 of record NZ_CAJPHE010000012.1, on the reverse strand, counting down.
GTTCAAGCCGCTGAAGACGTTCAGCGTCGAGCAGGTTTTCGGCAGCTGGGCGAATGCGCAGAAGACCCACTTCGCCGACGGCGGCACGTTCGACCGCGTGATCGTCGACCGCAAGTAAGTTCGGCGGCAAGCCGCAAGCCGCAAGCCGCAAGCCGCAAGCCCCAGGCCGCGCCGCGCGCACGCCGAACGACCGCGAAGCCGGCCGCCCATGCGGCCGGCTTTTTTTCGCGCCGCACGCGCGAGCCCGCTCCGCATCGCTGCGCATTCCCGGCCGCCGCCCGCGCGTGCTACGCTCATCGCCTCCTTGCTCCAGGCCCTTGCGCGATGAACGTCGATTCGTCCTCCCCAGCCACCCGCGGCCGCGGCCGCAAGATCTGGTCGGGCACCCGCCCCGTGATCGCGTACGGGATGCCGCCGCTCGGCTGGCGCGACCTCTATCACCGCGCGCTGACGGTGAGCTGGCCCGTATTCTTCCTGTCGCTCGCGGTGCTGTTCCTGCTGCTCAACGGCGGCTTCGCGACGCTCTACCTGCTCGGCCACGCGCCGATCGCGAACCAGTCGCCGGCCGGGTTCGCCGGCGCGTTCTTCTTCAGCGTCGAGACACTCGCGACGGTCGGTTATGGCGACATGCATCCGCAGACCGTCTACGCGCACGTCGTCTCGACCTTCGAGATCTTCATCGGGATGTCGGGCATCGCGCTCGCGACCGGCCTCGTGTTCGCGCGCTTCTCGCGGCCGCAGGCGAAGATCCTGTTCGCGCGTTACGCGATCGTGCGTCCGCTGAACGGGCGGATGACGCTGATGGTGCGCGCCGCGAATGCGCGCCAGAACGTGATCGCCGAAGCGCAGGCGAAACTGCGGCTGATGCGCGTCGAAGGCACGCACGAGGGTTATATGCTGCGCAAGATCCACGACCTGCCGCTCGTGCGCAACGAGCATCCGATCTTCCTGCTCGGCTGGAACCTGATGCACGTGATCGACGAAACGAGCCCGCTGTTCGGCGAGACGGCCGAGTCGCTCGCCGCGCGCGACGCGTCGCTGCTGATCACGATCGAGGGCTCCGACGAGACGACCGCGCAAGTCATGCAGGCGCGCTACTCATGGACGCATGCGGAGATCCGCTGGCGTCACCGCTATGTCGACCTGATGCACGACGAAGGCGGCATCACGCACATCGACTACACGCATTTTCACGAAGTCGTGCCGGTCGACACCGATACGGACGAGCGCGGTTCGCCGGGCGTGGTGGTCGAGGCCGGCACGGCCGCGCAGACGCCCGGGCCGGCTGCATGACGGCCGTGAACGGCGCGAACGGGCGCCGGCCTTCGGGCGCGGCCGCCGCGACGGAAGGCCGTGCCGTTCCCGCGTCACGCATGCAGCAGGCGCGCCGCTTCGCGCTGTTCGACCGCGACCGCGCGGCGATGGCCGTCGCGATCCTCGGCGCGCGCGACGTAGTCGCCGAGCACGCCTTCGTGCGGCAGCAGGTGCGCGTCGAACGCGATCTTCAGCGTGCTGGCGAGCAGCAGGTCGGCCGCGGTGAAGTGATCGCCGACGAGCCAGCGGCTGTGGGCGAGCGTTTGTGCGAGCGCACGCTGCACGCGCGTGATGTTGCCCCAGCCGAAGGCGACCGGATTGCCCGACGCGCCGGTGAATTTCTCGGCCATCGCCGGCTCGAGACAGGTGGGCGTGAAGAACATCCACTGCAGGAAGCGGCCGCGCAGCGGATCGTCCGGTGCAATGCCGAGCCCGGCGCCCGGGCAGCGATCGGCGAGATAGAGCAGCACGGCGCCGGATTCGGCGAATGGTTCGCTGCCGTCGTCGAGCGCGGGCAGCTTGGCCATCGGATTGACCTGGACGAACGCGTCGCTGCCTTGTTCGTGCGATCGCAAGTCGATCGGCACGAGCTCGTAGACGGCGCCGATTTCCTCCAGCATCCACAGCGCCCGGAATGCCCGGGTCTTCGGCCAGTAGTAGAGCTTCATCGCGCCTCCGCGTATGGGTGTGCGTGTGTCGGGTCGGTGGATGCTCAAGCGTACCCGAGCGGGAGAGGTTCGGACAGGGGCGGACGGCGAGAATGGCGGAGCCTGGCGCGGGCGCGGGGCGTGCGTGTCCGGGCGGATGCGGGCGGCTAGGGAATTTCCCGCAAAGCCTTGTATGGCGGAAGTTCATGAATTAACTAGTCATGAAACAATTAGTTTGAGATTGACGTATGCGTGCTCGGCTACAGCGGTCACGACCCTGCTGTTCCGCTGGCTTTGCAGCAGCGTCGGCGGCTGCCCGCACGCACCCGGACGATGGCCGTCGGCGGGGCGCGAAACGTGGAAACCGGGTGACCCCGCGCGGGTCGACCGAATGACTGAATTCAGGGCGATGCGATCGTATTCGACGAGTCAGGCGCTGCGTGATGCGCGGCGTCGCCGGTTCGATCGCGCACGGAGAACGGCAACGAATGGCGAACGACGATCGCACCACGATCATTCCCCGGCGCACGCCGGAATCGGCCGCGATGCGCGCCGAGCTCGGGCGGACGATGGCGATCACCGCGCGGCTCAACCGTCTGACGTTCGACGATGCGGACGACGTCCGTACATTGTTCGGAGAACTGATCGGAAGGGCGATGGACGACGGTTTTCTGCTGATCCCGCCGTTTTATGCGACGGGCGGCGCCGATACGCGGATCGGCCGCAACGTGTTCATCAACCAGAACTGCACGTTCTATGATCTCGGCGGCCTCGACATCGGCGACGACGTGATGATCGGGCCGAACGTCAGTCTCATCACGTCGGGCCATCCGGTCGAGCCGTCCCGCCGGCGCGACGCCGTCGTCGCCCGGCCGATCGTGATCGGGAGCAACGTGTGGATCGGCGCGGGTGCGACGATCATCGGCGGCGTGACGGTCGGCGAGAATTCGGTTGTCGGCGCGGGTGCCGTCGTGACGCGCGACGTCCCGCCGAATACGCTGGTTGGCGGAAGCCCGGCGCGGATCATCCGTTCGATTGCCGAATGACGGCGCTTGCGGCGCCGTCCGCTTCGGCGCGGATGTGGACAACCGGGTTTCCGCCCACTCGAAACGCTGTGGATTCGAACGGTGAGCGTGCGTCCGGAGGCCGAATTTTGCGGGGCTTTCCGGCATCCGGCGCCGATCGCGGGCAGGCGTGTGAACCGACGTTGCCGCAGCGCCCGCGATGAATTTTTTCGCCGCGTCGGTTGTGGATATCACGGCCTCGCAACCACTCGGCAGACTGTGCATTTCACCGGTGAGTGCGACCGGATGCGGCCGGATGCGCGATGCAGGGTGTGGACAACCGGGAATCGCGACGACGAAAAATGCTGTGCCTTTGACCGGTGAGCGCCGCCGACCGATCGCGCGTGAGACTTGCCTGGTGCGGACTTCCGGGCGTCGCACGAAATCCGGAGCGCCGCGCATTCTAACGGCGAGTGCGGATCGGCGATAGAGCCGCGCACGCATCGCGGTGTGGATAACCTGCCGTGGAATTCACTCGAAGCGCTGTGTATTTCAATGGTGAGCGTCGGTACCCGGACGGGTCAGGTGTCGACTTGCGTGCCCGTTCCCGATCTTCGACGCGGCTTCGGGGTCGCGCATTCTAACCGCACGCGCGATCGCGCGTGCCATTCGCGTGCTTGCCGCGATGTGGATATCCGGTCGCCTAAAGCAGTCGACGTGCTGTGTCTTTCGGTGGAGAGGGCGCGCGCGTGCTGCTCTGCCGCGTCGGTGCGACTGCGGATGCGTGGGCTTCGGCGTGGTTTGCATGTGCTGCCGGTCACGCCTGAATCGGCGCTTTCGTGCGACACCGTGCCTTCGCTCACCATCGAATTTCACAGTGTTCCGAGTGGTCGGGGATCGAGCTATCCACACCCGAGTCGGCGTCCTCGTTCGACTGCCGTGCCGTCGCTCACCGTCGAATTTCACAGTGTTCCGAGTGGTCGCGGGTCGAGCTATCCGCACCCGAATCGGCACCCTCGTTCGACTGTCGTGCCGTCGCTCACCGTCGAATTTCACAGTGTTCCGAGTGGTTGCGGATCGAGCTATCCACACCCGAATCGGCACCCTCGTTCGATTGCCGTGCCGTCGCTCACCGTTGCAAGTCACAGCGTCTCGAGTGGTCGCGGATCGAACTATCCACACCCGAATCGGCACCCTCGTTCAATCGCCGTGCAGTCACTCACCGTTGCAAATCACGGCGTTTGGCGTTGTCGTGGGGCGGGCTGTTCGCATCCGGATCGGCGCTCACCGTCGAAATGCACAGCGTTTCGAGTCGTCGCGGGTTGGGCTGTCCACACCCGGATCGGCATCCTTGTTCGATTGCGTGCCGATGCTCATCGTCGAAATTCACTGGATTTTCAGCGCCTGGTGTGGGCGATATCCAAACCCGTGCCGGCACCTCGTCCGGCGACGCGACTGCACGCGCCGACGAACGCCAAGGCCGTGCGGGCGCTTGCGGCGGCGGGCCCATCCACACTGAAGCGCGCTGTCCCGCGTCGCCCCGACGCTCCGAAAAGTCGCGAAGGCGGACGGCGGTGTGGATATCGCGCTGCCGAATCGACTCGCAAACCTGTGCATCCCACAGGTGAGGACGAACGCCGCGTCGTCGGGGCAGGAATCCGACGGTGTGGATATCTTCCGCCAACATCGACTCGCCGCGCTGTGAATTTCGACGGTGAGCGTCGGCATCCGCTCGAACCGCGGACCGATCGAGGTTTGGACATCCGGCCTCCGGCTCGACTCGAAACCCTGTGCAACCGAATGGTGAGCGCGCGGGCCAGCCCGAAACGCAGCCCCGGCATTGTGGACATCCCGCACCCGCGACCAATCCGAACGCTGTGCATTCGATGGGTGAGGGCGCGCCCGTTCCACCACCCGAGCCCTTGCCGCACGGCCTGCGAGCGCCCGCCGCCGCGCCCGCGGTCCGCCTCCCGCGCATTCCGGCCTTTTCGAGGCAACCCGCCTGCCCACCCCGACACGCCCCGAACAGCCGCCCGCCACCCCGCGCGAAAAATCTCTCGATTTCCGACCGAAACCTGCGCAGTTTTTCTCGCTCCGGCGTCATCCGAGCAAGATGAGAAAAAACTTTCTCGTCTCCCCGCGAAAAAATAGAGCCATCCAGCCGCAGCCCCGGCCGGCGTCGCCCGACGCCCCGTGCGCGGCCCAGAACACACAATCAGGAGACATCCCCATGACCGCCCGCCTGCCCGTCGACGGCACGCCCGCTCTATCCGACTACCGCCTGACCGACAACCTGACCGCCACGCGCGGCCGGATCTTCCTGACCGGCACGCAGGCGCTGGTCCGCCTGCTGCTGATGCAGCGCGCAGCCGATACCGCGCAGGGCCTGAACACGGCCGGCTTCGTCAGCGGCTACCGCGGCTCGCCGCTCGGGATGGTCGACCAGCAGCTGTGGAAGGCGAAGAAACTGCTCGACGGCAGCGGCGTGCGCTTCCTGCCCGCGATCAACGAGGAACTCGGCGGCACCGCCGTGCTCGGCACGCAGCGCGTCGAGGCGGACCCGGAGCGCACCGTCGATGGCGTGTACGCGATGTGGTACGGCAAGGGTCCCGGCGTCGACCGCGCCGGCGACGCGCTGAAGCACGGCAACGCATACGGTTCGTCGCCGCACGGCGGCGTGCTGGTGGTGGCCGGCGACGACCATGGCTGCGTGTCGTCGTCGATGCCGCACCAGAGCGACTTCGCGATGATCGCGTGGCACATGCCGGTCGTGAACCCGTCGAACATCGCCGACATGCTGGAGTTCGGCCTGTACGGCTGGGCGCTGTCGCGCTACTCGGGCGCCTGGGTCGGCTTCAAGGCGATCTCGGAGACCGTCGAGTCGGGCTCGACCGTCGATCTTGACGCGCTGCAGACGCAATGGCCGGCGCCCGGGGGCTTCACGCCGCCGGCGGGCGGCCTGCACAACCGCTGGCCCGACCTGCCGAGCCTCACGATCGAAGCGCGCCTCGCCGCGAAGCTGGACGCGGTGCGCCACTTCGCGCGCAGCAACAGCATCGACAAATGGATCGCGCCGAGCGCGCACGCGAACGTCGGCATCGTCACGTGCGGCAAGGCGCACCTCGACCTGATGGAGGCGCTGCGCCGGCTCGACCTCACCGTCGCCGACCTGGAGGCGGCCGGCGTGCGGATCTACAAGGTCGGCCTGTCGTATCCGCTCGAGATGACACGGATCGAAACCTTCGTCGACGGCCTGTCGGAAGTGCTCGTCATCGAAGAGAAGGGCCCGGTGATCGAGCAGCAGATCAAGGACTACCTGTACAACCGCGCGGACGGTGCGCGCCCGCGCGTGCTCGGCAAGCACGACGCCGAAGGCGCGTGCCTGCTGTCCGAGCTCGGCGAGCTGCGCCCGTCGCGGATCCTGCCGGTGTTCGCCACCTGGCTCGCGCGGCACAAGCCGGCGCTCGACCGGCGCGAGCGCGTCGTCGATCTCGTCGCGCCGCAGATCCTGTCGAACGAGGCGGACGCGGTGAAGCGCACGCCGTACTTCTGCTCGGGCTGCCCGCACAACACGTCGACGAAGGTGCCGGAAGGCTCGATCGCGCAGGCCGGCATCGGCTGCCACTTCATGGCGTCGTGGATGGAGCGCGACACGACGGGCCTGATCCAGATGGGCGGCGAGGGCGTCGACTGGGCCGCGCACGCGATGTTCACCAACACGAAGCACGTGTTCCAGAACCTCGGCGACGGCACCTACTTCCATTCGGGCATTCTCGCGATCCGCCAGGCGGTCGCCGCGAAAGCGAACATCACGTACAAGATCCTCTACAACGACGCGGTCGCGATGACGGGCGGCCAGCCGGTCGACGGCAGCATCTCGGTGCCGCAGATCGCGCGGCAGGTCGAGGCGGAAGGCGTGTCGCGCTTCGTCGTGGTGTCCGACGAACCGGAGAAGTACGACGGTCATCACGGGCTGTTCCCGAAGGGCACGACGTTCCATCACCGCAGCGAACTCGACGCGGTGCAGCGCGAGCTGCGCGAGACGCCGGGCGTCACCGTGCTGATCTACGACCAGACCTGCGCGGCCGAGAAGCGCCGCCGCCGCAAGAAGGGCGAATTCCCCGACCCGGACAAGCGGCTGTTCATCAACGACGCGGTATGCGAAGGCTGCGGCGACTGCGGTGTGCAGTCGAACTGCCTGTCGGTCGAGCCGCTCGAGACGCCGCTCGGCCGCAAGCGCCGCATCGACCAGTCGTCGTGCAACAAGGACTACTCGTGCGTGAACGGCTTCTGCCCGAGCTTCGTGACGGTCGAAGGCGCGGCGCTGAAGAAGGCCGCGGGCGCGGCGTTCGACGAAGCCGCGCTCGCCGTGCGCGTCGACGCGCTGCCGGTGCCCGCGACCCATCTCGATGCGGCGCCGTACGACATGCTGGTCACCGGCGTGGGCGGCACGGGCGTCGTGACGGTCGGCGCGCTGATCAGCATGGCCGCGCACCTCGAAGGCAAGAGCGCGTCGGTGCTCGACTTCATGGGCTTCGCGCAGAAGGGCGGCTCGGTGCTGTCGTTCGTGCGGATCGCGTCGAGCGACCGGTGGCTGAACCAGGTGCGCATCGACACGCAGCAGGCCGACGTGCTGCTCGCGTGCGACATGGTCGTCGGCGCGAGCGCCGAGGCGCTGCAGACGGTGCGCCACGAGCGCACGCGGATCGTGGTCAACACGCACCGGATTCCGAACGCGTCGTTCGTGCAGAACCCCGACGCGAACCTGCACGCGGATGCGCTGCTCGAAAAAATGCATCACGCGGCCGGCGACGGCTACCTGTCGAGCTGCGACGCGCAGGCGCTCGCCGCGAAATTCCTCGGCGATTCGATCGGCGCGAACATCCTGATGCTCGGCTACGCGTGGCAGCTCGGCCTCGTGCCGGTGTCGCTCGCCGCGATGATGCGCGCGATCGAGCTGAACAACGTCGCGGTGCCGATGAACAAGCTCGCGTTCGCGATCGGCCGGATGGCGGCCGGCGACGCGGCGGGCCTCGACGCATTGTGGAACGCGCGTCACGCGGTGGCCGTGCAGGTTGTGCCGGAGACGCTCGCCGAACTGATCGCCGATCGCGAGGCGCGCCTCGACGCCTACGGCGGCGTGCGTTACGTCGAGCGCTACCGCGCACTGGTGAACGCGGCGCGCGCGAAGGGCGACGATGCGCTGACGCGCGCGGTCGCGACGACGTTCTACCGGCTGCTCGCGGTGAAGGACGAATACGAGGTTGCCCGGCTGTATGCGGACGGCGCGTTCCGCACGGCGCTCGAAGCGCAGTTCGAAGGCGTGCCGGGGCAGGACTATCGCGTGAAGTTCAACCTGGCGCCGCCGACGGTCGCGAAGGCCGGCCGCGACGGCAGCGTGCCGAAGAAGCGCGTGTTCGGCCAGTGGATGTGGCCGGTGCTCGGCACGCTCGCGCGCGTGCGCAGCCTGCGCGGCACGTGGCTCGATCCGTTCGGCCGCACGGCCGAGCGCAGGATGGAGCGCGCGCTCGCGGACGACTACGAGACGACGCTCACGCGCGCGCTGGCCGCGGTGACCGCCGGCAATGCGGCGCAGGTCACGCAGCTGGCAGATCTTCACGCCCGCGTGCGCGGCTTCGGTCACGTGAAGGTGCGCAACCTCGCGGGCGTGAAGCGTGCGGAGCGCGAGCTCGCGCTGCAGCTCGGCATCGACGCGGCGACGAGTGCGGCAGTGCAGCACGCGCTCGACGAGATGAAGGGCGCGGGAATGCTGAAGGGGATTCCGGTCGTCGTCGCGAAGTAACGCCGCGGCGGGCGGATGTGAAAACGGCGACGCTCGTGCGTCGCCGTTTCTTTTGAGCGGCCGTGCGATCGCACCGCGGCGCAGCCGCTCAGACGAGTCCTTTCTTGCGTGTCGACAGCGCCGTTTCCGACAGGTCGATCTCGCGGATCAGCTTCGTCAGCGTCTCGTCGGAAATCCTGCTTTCGCTGCGCAGCCGGTACAGCACCGAACGTTCCGCGCGCACCGCCGCGATCCGCATCTGCAGTTCCATCGTCTCCGCCTGCTTGGCTTGCGCGCGCGGGGTCGGGCCGTCGTCGGCGAGCGCGGCGAGGCGGCGGCGGTACTGGTCCATCACGCGCGCCGAGATGTCCGCGCAGCGCGCGGCGCCCGATTCGTCGAGATCGGCCGAGATCGCGTCGTGCGACGAGTCGATCGCGCGGATCGCGGCCTGCGCGGCGGCCGCGCGCGCGGTGCGCTCCTCGTCGGCGAGCGGGTTGCGCGTCGAGCGCACGCCGCGCAGCAGCAGCGGCAGGCCGATCACCGCGACGATCAGCGAACCGAGAATCACCGCCGATGCGACGAAGATCGCGGTGTCGCGCCCGGGCAGCGGCGCGCCGTCGGACAGCGCGACGGGGATCGACAGCACGCCCGCGAGCGTGACCGCGCCGCGCACGCCGCCGACCGTCATCACCGCGATCGTGCGCACGCCGGCCATCGTGCCCGCGAGGCCCTGGCGCGCGGCGCGGCGGCTCGCGATCCAGCGCAGCAGCCAGACCCACAGGAAGCGGATCGCATAGAGCGCGATCATCATCGCGCACACGTTGAAGATCATCCGGCCGACGAGCGCGTCGCTCGTGTGGTGCGCGTCGACGAGCGCGCGGCCGATGATGTGCGGCAGCTGCAGCCCGAGCATGATGAACACCATGCCGTTGAACACGAACTCGATCATCGCCCACGTGCTTTCGGCCCGCACGCGCGACGCGACGGTGCTTTTGCGGGAGAAGCTCGTGTAGTTCATCATCATCCCGGCCGACACGGCCGCGAGCACGCCCGACAGGTCGAGATGCTCGGCGAACAGATAGGCGGCGAACGGCACGAGCAGCGTCATCACGATGCCGGGGGCCGGATCGCCTTCCTGCTCGGCGTTCAGGAAGCGCGTCGACAGCGCGCTGAACCCCCACGACACGAGCGCGCCCGTCGCGAGCCCGCCGGCGGCGACGATCACGAACGTGATCGACGCATCGCGCAGCGAGAACACGCCGGTGAGCGCGGCCGCGACCGCGAACTTCAGCGCGACCAAGCCCGACGCGTCGTTCATCAGCGCCTCGCCTTCGAGGATGTGCATCAGTTGCGGCGGGATCCGCCCCTTGCCGGCGATGCCCGACAGCGCGACCGCGTCGGTGGGCGACAGCACGGCCGCGAGCGCGAACGCGATCGGCAGCGGCAACTCGGGTATCAGCCAGTGCGCGAAATAGCCGACTGCGAGTACCGTCATGAACACGAGCCCGAACGCGAGCATCAGGATCGCGCGGCGCTGCAGGTACAGCTCGCGTTTCGGAATCCGCCAGCCGTCCGCGAACAGCAGCGGCGGAATGAACAGCAGCATGAAGATTTCGGGATCGAACGTGACGTGCAGGTTCAGCTTCGGCCACGCGAGCATCGCGCCGAACGCGATCTGCATCAGCGGCAGCGGAAGCTGCAACGGCAGGATGCGTGTGACCGCGCCGGACAGCGCGACGGTCAGCAGCAGGATCAGGACTGTGAAGACGATTTCCATCGAGACGGCGATTGCGGAGAATGAAACGACCGTACGGAGTTTAGCGTGACGACGCGGCGGGTGCGTTCGAGTGCGCCGGTGCGCATGCACGTGAACGGTGCATCCGGCCTGCGCCATGCTGGTGCGGCGGCGCCGCACGCAGGCGCGGCGCGCGTGTTCGGCCCTTGCACGGACCTTGCTTGATGCTTGCCTACCGTCCGGCACCGGCCGGACAACCGAGGATTCCACCATGACATTGCGCGCGCCGTCTCAACCAACCGCCGCGTTCGGCTGCATCACCAGGAGGGCGCCATGACGATCGCGCAACAGGAGCGTCCGGCCACCGCATCGCCGTATCGTTTCGAGCGGGAGATGAGCTCCGGCCTCGAGCGCCTGGCGACGCAGCATCACGACCTGTCGCTCACGACCGTGTTCCAGCCGATCTTCAGCCTGTCGCACCAGCGCGCGGTGGGCTACGAGGCGCTGCTGCGCGCGCATGACGCGCTCGACCGCGCGGTGTCGCCGCTCGACGTGTTCGGCGAGGCCGCGCGCCAGGGCGAGTTGCTGCAGCTCGACCGGCTCGCGCAGGCGCTGCATCTCGAGAACTTCGCGCTGCTCGGCGCCGAGCGCGAGTGGCTGTTCCTCAACGTGCATCCGGGCGTGCTGACCGACCCGTTCCAGGCCGCCGCGCTGTTCGCGAACCTGAAGCGGATCGGCATGCCGCCGCGCCGCGTCGTGCTCGAAGTGCTCGAACAGCGCGCGGAAGACGTCGAGCGGCTCGCCGAGGCCGTGCGCGAATTCCGCGCGCAGGGTTTCCTGATCGCGCTCGACGATTTCGGCGCCGGTCACTCGAACCTCGAGCGGATCTGGCAGCTGAACCCGGACATCGTGAAGCTCGACCGGATCATGCTGTCCCACGCGGCGCACCGCACGGGGCTCACCGCGATCCTGCACGGGCTCGTCACGCTGCTGCACGAGGCCGGCAAGCTGGTGCTCGTCGAGGGGATCGAGACCGAGCACGACGCGCAGATCGCGCTGTCGTGCGAGGCCGATTTCGTGCAGGGCTATTTCTTCGGCCGCCCGGCCCCCGGGCTACCTGACAGCGCGGCCGCGACCGGTTGCATCGGCGAGCTGACCGAGCGCTTTCGCCAGCAGACCGAAGCGCGCGAGCGGCGCGACGCGCAGCGGCTCGCGCCGTACCTGCGCGCGTTCGAGCGCGCGGCCGAGCGGGTGGCGGCCGGCGAGCCGCTCGACGAGGTGTGCTGGAACTTCCTCGCGCTCGACGATGCCGCGCGCTGCTTCCTGCTCGACGCGCGCGGCCGGCAGGCCGGCCGCAACGTCGTGCTGCGCGCGGACCGCGCGCTCGCCGAGGCGCGCTTCTCGCCGCTGTCGGATGCGCAAGGTGCGAACTGGCTGCGCCGGCCGTATTTCCGCACGGCGATCGCCGAGCCCGGACGCGTGCAGGTGACGCGCCCGTACCTGTCGATCAACGAGGCGCAGCCGTGCGTGACGCTGTCGGTGGCGGTGCGCATCGGCGATGCGCAGCACGTGCTGTGCGGCGATATCGACTGGATCGACGAGGAAGCGGGCGGCGCATAGCGACGGCCGGCATGCTGGCGCGGTTCATGCCGCTCGGCTAGGATGCGCGAATTGTCCTGACGATTCGCGAGCCGCCGATGAACCGCACCGCCGCTTCCTCCGTTCTCCTCGAAGTGATCGCCACCACCGTCGGCGACGCGAAGGCCGCTGCCCGCGCGGGCGCCGACCGGCTCGAGCTCGTGACCGCGATCAGCGAAGGCGGGCTCACGCCGAGCGTCGGCCTGATCGAGGCCGTCGTGGCCGCCGTGGCGATCCCGGTGAACGTGATCGTGCGCCCGCACAGCCGCGCGTTCGTCTACGACGCCGACGACCTGCGCGTGATCGAGCGCGACGTGCGCGCGGCCGTCGCGGCTGGTGCGAACGGCGTCGTGTTCGGCGCGCTCGATGCGCGCGGCGACGTCGATCTCGATGCGCTCCAGCGCATCGCGGCGGCCGCGGACGGGCGCGACCTGACGTTCCATCGCGCGTTCGACGTGTCGCGCGACCTCAATGCCGCGTTCGACGCGCTGCTGCGCGTGCCGGCCGTCACGTCGGTGCTGACCTCGGGCGGCCATCCGTCGGTGCTCGACGCGGTCGCGACGATCACGCGGCTGGTGCGCCAGGCGGCAGGCTCGACCTGCACGGTGCTGGCCGGCTCGGGCCTCACGATCGACGCGGTCGGCGATTTCGTTCGCGCGACCGGCGTGCGCGCGGTGCACTTCGGCTCGGGCGTGCGGCCGCGCGGCGAGGTGCTGGCACCGGTCGACGAACAGCGCGTCGCGCGCGTGCGCGCGGCGCTCGACGGCGCGGCCGCACACGTGTGACGCGCAGGCGGAAGTCGCGCCGACGCGCACGCTGACGATCGGGCTCGACGCTTCGATCCGGCACGCGGGCAAGACCGCGATGCGCGACGCGCAGGCCGGCCCGGCGCAGACGATCGGACGAAAAAAAACCGGGGCATGCCCCGGTTTTTTCGTCTGCAACCTTCGCAGAACGACGCGAGGCCGGCGCTTACGCGTTCTCCGCCAGCGCGTCGGCCTGGCTCGCGCGGATGCCGAGGCGCTCGAACAGCGCGCGGTCGCGCTGCGTCTGCGGGTTGCTCGTGGTCAGCAGCTGGTCGCCGTAGAACATCGAGTTCGCGCCCGCGAGGAAGCACATCGCCTGCATCGCGTCGTCGAGCTGCTCGCGGCCGGCCGACAGCCGCACGACGGCCTTCGGCATCGTGATGCGCGCGACCGCGATCGTGCGCACGAACTCGAACGGGTCGAGCGGTGCGGTGCCTTCGAGCGGCGTGCCCTCGATCGCGACGAGGTTGTTGATCGGCACCGACTCCGGATACGGGTTCAGGTTCGCGAGCTGCGAGATCAGGCCCGCGCGTTCGCGGCGCGATTCGCCCATCCCGATGATGCCGCCGCAGCACACGTTGATGCCCGCGTCGCGCACGCGGTCGAGCGTGTCGAGACGATCCTGGTAGGTGCGCGTCGAGATCACCTGGCCGTAGAACTCCGGCGACGTGTCGAGATTGTGGTTGTAGTAATCGAGGCCCGCGTCGGCGAGTTCCCTGGCTTGCTCGTCCTCCAGCATGCCGAGCGTCATGCAGGTCTCGAGGCCCAGTTCCTTCACGCCGCGCACCATCTCGGTCAGCGCCGGCATGTGGCGCTCCTTCGGGTTGCGCCATGCGGCGCCCATGCAGAAGCGGCTCGCGCCGTTCGCCTTGGCCGCGCGCGCGGCGTCGAGCACCGCGTCGACGTCCATCAGCTTCTCGGCCTTCAGGCCCGTCTCGTGGTGCGACGACTGCGAGCAGTAGCCGCAATCCTCCTCGCAACCGCCCGTCTTGATCGACAGCAGCGTCGACAGCTGCACCGCGTTCGCGTCGAAGTGCTCGCGATGCACCTGCTGCGCGCGGAACATCAGGTCGTTGAACGGCAGCTCGAACAGCGCGACGACGTCGGCGACGCGCCAGCGCTGCGGCGCCGGAGCGGCCACGGGGATCGCGTCGGGTTGCACGGCGGCGGTCTGGGCTTGGGTCATGGTGGTTTTCCTGTCGTGAATGCGGGGATCGAGGCGTCAATGCTGCGCGCGGCGCAGCGTGTCGACGAGCGCGGCGATGTCGAGCATCGCCGCGGCGGATTCGGGGGCGGCCGGCGCCAAGTGCGCGATGCGGCCAAGCAGCGGCGCGCGATGTTCGCGCGCGAGCCAGTCGCGGATCGTCGCGACGTTCTCGTCGGCGTACGACATCGCCGGGTCGACGTGGTTCGCGACCCAGCCGGCGAGCGTGAGGCCGCGCCGGCGAATCGCGTCGGCCGTCAGCAGCGCGTGGCTGATGCAGCCGAGCCGCATGCCGACCACGAGCACGACCGGCAGGCCGAGCGCGACCGCGAGATCGGCCGTGTCCTGCGTGTCGTTCAGCGGCACGCGGAAGCCGCCGACGCCTTCGACGACGACGACGTCCGCGCGCGTGAGCGCCTCGCGGTGGCTCGCGACGATCGTGTCGAGGTCGATCGTTACGCCTTCCTGCGCGGCGACGATGTGCGGGGCGGCCGGCGCCTTCAGCAGGAACGGCGTGCGCAGCTCGGGCGGCAGCACGACGTTCGCGGCCGCGTCGAGCTGGTCGGCGTCCTCGTTGCGCCAGACGCCGTCGCGTTCATACGCGCCGGCGGCGACGGGCTTCAGCGCGGCCGCGCGCAGGCCGTGACGTGCGAAGCCGTGCAGCATCGCGGCCGACACGAAGGTCTTGCCGATCTCGGTGTCGGTGCCGGTGACGAAGAGGGAAAGCGGTGCGTTCATGCGGTTTGCTCGCTGGCTTCGATGAGTGCGGTTTCCAGCCGCGCGAGATCGTCGAACGAATGCGCGGCCGACAGCGAGATGCGCAGGCGCGACGTGCCGGCGGGCACCGTCGGCGGCCGGATCGCGGGCACCCACAGGCCGTGCGCGTCGAGCGAACGCATCGCCGCGAGCGTCGCGTCGTTGCTGCCGATCACGAGCGGCTGCACGGCCGTGTGCGAGTCGACCGGCTGCCAGCGTGTCATGCGCAGCAGCGCGCGCGTGCGCTCGATCAGCGCGGCGAGGTGCGCGCGTCGCGCATCGCCTTCGTCGCCGGCGATCACCTTCAGGCTTGCCGATACCGCATGCGCGACCGCGGGCGGCGCCGCCGTCGTGAAGATGTAGCTGCGCGCGCGCTGGATCATCCATTCGATCACGGTCTCGTGCGCGATGACGAACGCGCCCGCGACGCCGGCGGCCTTGCCGAGCGTGCCGACGTACACGAGGTTCGGCGAGCGCAGCGCGGCGGCCGCGAGCGCGCCGCGGCCCTGCGGGCCCAGCACGCCGAAGCCGTGCGCGTCGTCGACGACGAGCCACGCGCCGTGGCGTTCGGCCAGCGCGACGAGTTCGGCGAGCGGCGCGAGGTCGCCGTCCATGCTGAACACCGTATCGCTGACGATCAGCTTCGTTTCGGCGTCCGACGCATCGAGCAGCGCGGCGAGCGCCACCATGTCCGCATGCGGATAGACCTGCACGTTCGCGCGCGACAGCCGGATCCCGTCGATCAGCGACGCGTGGTTCAGCGCGTCGGAGAAGATCGTCGCGTGTTTGCCGGTGAGGGCCGTCATCGCGGCGAGGTTCGCCATGTAGCCGGTGCTGAAGTACAGCGCGCGCGGCGCATCGGAGAAGCCGCCCGCGAAGCCGGCGAGTTCGTCCTCGAGCGTCGCGTGCGCGCGCGAATGGCCGCCGAGCAGATGCGAGCCGCCGCTCCCGGAGCCGTAGCGCCGCGCGCCTTCCGCGAACGCGGCGACGAGCGCCGGATGCGCGGCGAGGCCGAGATAGTCGTTGCTCGCGAAGCCGACGATGTCGCGGCCGTCGACGCGCATGTGTGCGTCGCACGCGGTGTCGGCGGTGCGGCGCACGCGGCGCAGGCCCTGCGCATCGAGTTCGGCGAGGCCGCGCTGCAGCGTGTCGAGCAGCGGCGTGGTCGTTTTCGGTGACGGCTGTTTCATCACGCTGCCTCCGCGAGTGTCGCGTCGAGCGTGTCGCGCGTGCGTTGTGCGAGCCACGCGATGTCGTCGTCGCTCATCACGTACGGCGGCATCAGGTACACGGTCGTGCCGATCGGGCGCAGCAGCAGTTCGCGTTCGAGCGCGCGCTCGAAGAAGCGTCGCGAGAAGCCGCGTGCCGCGTCGCCGTCGAGCGCGACGTCGAACGCGAACAGCGTGCCGCGCTCGCGCAGGTGACGCACCTGCGGGTGCGCGCCGAGCGGCGCGAGCGCGGCGCGCATCGCGGCCGACTTGCGCGCGTTGGCGGCGAGCACGTCGTCGCGCGCGAACAGGTCGAGCGTCGCGACGGCCGCGCGGCACGCGAGCGGGTTGCCGGTGTACGAATGCGAATGCAGGAAGCCGCGCGTGGTGTCGTCGTCGTAGAACGCCGCGAACACGTCGTCGCGCGTGAGCACCAGCGACAGCGGCAGGTAGCCGCCGCTGATGCCCTTCGACAGGCACAGGAAATCGGGCCACACGCCGGCCTGCTCGCACGCGAAGAAGGTGCCGGTGCGGCCGCAGCCGACCGCGATCTCGTCGGCGATCAGGTGCACGCCGAATTCGTCGCACAGCGCGCGCAGCCCGCGCACGTACGACGGATCGTGCATCGCCATGCCGGCCGCGCATTGCACGAGCGGCTCGACGATCAGCGCGGCGATCCGGTCGGCGCGTTCGGCGAACAGGCGCCGCACGTCGTCGAGCGCGCGGCCCGCGACGTCGGCTGCCGTCTCGCCCGGCAGCGCGCCGCGCGCGTCGGGCGACGCGACCACGTGCGCGTTGCGGATCAGCGGGTCGTACGCGTCCTTGAACAGCGCGACGTCGGTCACGCCGAGCGCGCCGATGGTCTCGCCGTGATAGCTGTTCGCGACGCACACGAACTCGCGCTTGTCCGCGCGGCCGCGGTTGCGCCACGCGTGGAAGCTCATCTTCAGCGCGATCTCGACCGCCGACGCGCCGTCCGACGCGAAGAACGCATGGCCGAGCGTGCGCGCGGTGAGCGCGTGCAGCCGCTCGGCGAGCTCGATCGCCGGCTCGTGCGTGCAGCCGGCGAGCATCGCGTGCTCGAGCGTGTCGAGCTGGTCCTTCAGCGCCGCGTTGATGTCCGGGTTCGCGTGGCCGAACAGGTTCACCCACCACGAGCTGATCGCGTCGAAGTAACGGCGGCCGTCGCGGTCGTACAGCCACAGGCCCGCGCCGCGCGCGACGGGAATGAGCGGCAGGCGCTCGTGGTGCTTCATCTGGGTGCAGGGATGCCAGACCGCGCGCAGGCTGCGCGCGACCCAGTCATCGGTGGCTGGCGTACTCAAGGCGACTCCGGGGAGTAAAACGGCGGCGGGTATCGAACGGGACACCGCGCGGCGACAGACGGAAAACGCGCTGAGATTAGCGTGTTCCGCCGCGCGTTGCACTACCGGTTACAAACACCGCAAAGCCTTGCCGGGCGGGAGTTCGGCGCAGATCCGGGGTGCTCGGGACGGTACGCGCCAGATGCCCCGAAATGACCGCAGATGACGACGTTCGAGTGACACCCCCCGACAGAAAAAAATCGTCGGGCAGGCGGGCGCGGGAGGGGTGAAAAATCGGGGCGGGAAGGGAAAAGGGGCGCGAAGTGTGGCGCAATGCGACCGGCAACTAGCAACCCGCGACCTGCGACCTGCGAATGGCGACTAGCGACTAGCGACAGGCGACAGGCGACCGGCGACCGGCGACCGGCGACCGGCGACCGGCGACCGGCGACCGGCGACCGGCGACAGGCGACCGGCGACCGGCGACCGGCGACCGGCAAATGGCGCGTTGAATCAGGCGCCGCTGGCGTTCGGAAAAGGCGGGAAAAGGCGGGAAAAGTCCCGCAAAGGCTCTCAGCGGATGTTACGAGAGGGGTGCTCAGCCCGCTGACTCACAAGAGCGCGAGAACCGGCATGCGAACGCCGTTGCGGACCGCGCGCTCACGAAACGGAAGAGGGGAAAGAGACGCGGGTAGAACGCGATCCTGACGCGCGTCGCGACCCGCGCGCGTCAGCGCGAAGCCAATGCGCGCGCGTCGGCGTCGCCGTTGTCGGCCGTCTGCGTCGCGTTCGCGTTCCACACGACGCGGTCGTTGACCGCATACAGCTTGCATGCGCCCGCGCCCTGCTTCGAGCAGTTGTCGAGCGCGAGCGCCATCGGATCGTCGCCGCCTTCGGCCCACGACCACGCGCCTTCAGCCGACACCGCGAACGCACGGCTCGGATGCTGGCTCAGGAAACGGCGATAGCCTTCGCGGCCGGCTGCGTCGAGGAACGGGACCGCCTCGACCGCGTCGATCGACGCATAGCCGGTCGCATTCGGCTCGTGCGGGTTCGCGACCGCATAGCGCACCGAGGTCGGCAGGTTCAGTTCCGCGAGGAACGCATGCACGGCCGGCCACCACACGGGCACGCCGTCGCGATCGACGATCAGCCGGTGCGCGTCGTCCTTGTAGCGGCCGAAATCGATGAACTGCGCCTGCGTGCCGTGCGACACGTAGGCGTCGTGCATTTGCGCGACGAGCGCGGGCGTCCACACCGAATCGTTGTCGCCGTACAGCCACAGCGACCGCACGGCCGTATGCGCGCCGTACTGGTCGAACGCGTCGACGAGATTGCGCTGCCAGCCGTCGCAGAGGTCCTGGCGCAGCCCGCCGGAGAAGTTGATGATGCCGCGCACGCCGGGCGCCGCCTCGGTGCCGTATGCGACCGACACGAGGCCGCCGTGCGACGTGCCCGCGACGACGATGCGCGACGCATCGATGTACGACTGACGCGACATGTAGCGGACCGTCGCGTCGACGTCGGCGGCCTGCACGAGGCCGTTCTTGCCGACGTTGCAGCCTTCCTGCTGGTACGCGCCGCCCGAACCGGCGAAGCCCTGGCGGTTCGGCGCGATGACCGCATAGCCGCGGCGCACGAATTCACGCGCGAACGCGAGCGGCCGGCTGCGCGGCTGCTGGTGAAGATCGCCGGTGTTCTTGCCGTGGTTGAAGACGACGAGCGGGAACGGGCCGGGGCCGTTCGGCTTGAACAGCGTGGCCTCGAGCATCACGGCGCCCGAAGCATCGGCCGGAATGCTGACGATTTGTTCGTTGAGGTTCGCGGCGACCTGCGGGAGGCCCGAATCGCCGTAATCGAAGCGCTCGGCGTGGGCGAGCGAGCCGCTGGCCGTGGCCGCGCCCGCAGGGGCGTTCGGCGCCGTACCGGCCTGAGCGGCCGACAGCGCGCAGGCCGCCATCCATCCCACCAATACCTTGCTGAACGCCATTCGTAAGCCCTGCCATGCAACATGACCAATCTGACGGCCATCCTAGCCCGACAAATTCAGGTTGTGCAATGCGGGAATTACCCGGCGTCTGACATGGCAACTATTTGTCAGCGTTCACTTACTTCGCCGTCGACATAGCGCCAGAAACCGTGCTCGTCGCGTGTGAAACGACTCGTCTCGTGGAGCCGGTACGCACGCCCGCCGACCTTGTAGCGGGCCACGAATTCGACCTCCGCGTGCTGTTCGTCGAGCCGGGCATGGCGTTTGACGGCGAGGCCGAGCCAGCGAGGCGCGTCGGGTGCATTCGGGTCCGCATCGAGATCGGCCGGGCAGGTGCGCGCGTCCCAGGTCGCGCGCAGGTAGTCGGTCGCGCCGAGCACGTACGCGCTGTACCGCGAACGCATCAATTCGAGCGCGGTCGACGCGGCTTCGCCGCCGTCGATGAAGCGGCCGCAACAGGCCGCATAGCGTGGCGCCGGGGCTTTGCCGGCAGGGACGGGGGACGCGCCGCCGCACGGGCACGCGTCAGGTCGGTTCAAAATCATGCGATTCGGGAATTAACGACGCCGGGTTGTCATGCCGGCTCACCAACTGAGCTCGACGCCGTCGTACTGAAAGAAACGGCCGTTGGCCTGCGACACGTCCGCGCCGGCTTCCGCGATCACGCGGCGCATGCCGGTCACGCTGGTCTCCGGATCGATCGCGGCCTGCGCGCCGCCCATGTCGGTGCGCACCCAGCCGGGATGGAGCGAGATGCAGGCGGCGTGGCGCGTCTGCAGCGATGCGATGCGCAGCACGTCGTTCAGCGCGGCCTTGCTCGCGCGGTACAGCCAGCCGGTCGTGCCGGTCGCCTCGGCGATGCTGCCCATCCGGCTCGAAACCACCGCCAGCACGCCGCGTGCGTCCTCGACGAGCGGCAGCAGGATCGGCAGCAGTTGCATCGGCCCGCGCACGTTCGTATGCATCACCGTGTCGAAATCCTCGGCGCCGATCGTTTCGACCCCTTCGGTGCGCGGCCCGTACACGCCTGACACGAGCACCGCCGCGTCGAGCCGTTCGCCGTCGAGCTTCCAGCCGAGCGCCGCGATCTGTTCGGGCTGCGCGATGTCGAGCGCATGCGCGTGCGCGCCGCGTTCGCGCAGCGCGGCGAGCGATGCGTCGTCGCGCGCGGTCGCGATCACGTTCCAGCCGTCGCGCCGGTATTGCCGGACGAATTCGCGTCCGAGGCCGCGCGATGCGCCGACGATCAGTACGGTTTTCATGTTCGCCGCTCCTTTGCATTGCACCGCCGTCGCGGCAGTGTCGGTGTCAGATCAGTTCGACGGCCGTCGCGGCCGCATGACCGCCGTTGCGCCGGCTGGCGTGTGCGCACGGCGTACCCGTCGGGCGACGGGATGCAGGGGGCGCGGCCCCGCCATCATGATGCGCCTTCAGCCGGATGGCGCGCGGCGGGGCGCTGGCGTGCCGCGCCCGCGTGGCCGCGCGCGTCGGCTACTTCGAGTCGGTTACTTCGCGTCGTCGCACGGCTTCAGCGTGTCGGCGACCGCCTGCGCGACGTCGTCGAGCCGCGCGGCGTCCGCCGCGACCATGTCGTTGTCGGGCGCGTGCTGGCCGCGCGCGGTCAGCGCCGCGACGCAGCGCTTGTAGGTTGCATCCAGCGCGTCGAAGCTCGACACGGCCATCCCGAGGTTGCGCATCCGCCCGTCGTGCACGCCGTACACGAGCCCGTGCACGGTGAGCGACTGGCCGCGCGCCCATGCGTCGTTGACGATCGTCGTGCGGCATACGTTGACGACCTGCTCGATCGAGTTCAGCTCGATCAGGCGGCGATAGCGCGCTTCGCCGACCGGCCATTCGTCGAGCAGTGCGGCGTGGCGTTCGCGCACGTCCTGCACGTGATGCAGCCAGTTGTCCGCGAGGCCGACACGGCGGTTGTGCAGCGCCGCGTTCACGCCCGAGCAGCCGTAGTGGCCGACGACCATGATGTGCTTCACGCGCAGGATGTCGACCGCGAACTGGATCACCGACAGGCAGTTCAGGTCGCTGTGCACGACGACGTTCGCGATGTTACGGTGCACGAACACTTCGCCCGGCGGCAGGCCGATGATCTGGTTCGCGGGCACGCGCGAATCCGAGCAGCCGATCCACAGATATTCCGGCGCCTGCTGGTCGGCGAGACGCGCGAAGAAATCGGGATCGTCGGCGAGCTGGCGCTTGACCCAGGCGTCGTTGTTGTCGAACAGGTGTGAAAGCGGATTGTCTTGGGTATTCATCGGTGTGGATTCCGTTGGCGGAAGTCAGGTCGATAACGGGTTTGGTTCGATCGGACGGTGCGTCAGGCGGCGCGCTGTGCGTCGCTTGCGGCGTCGCCGGCGTCCGGCGTCGCGTCGAAGCGCTCGGGGTAGCGCACGCTGAAGCGCAGCGACACGTCGTACGGGTAAAAATCGGGCAACTCGCCCTGCAGCAGCTTGTCCTTGCTGGCCTGCCACAGCGCGGGTTCGAAAAAGTCCGCGTGATGCTTCATGAAGACCGTCCGCACGCGCGGGTCGCCGAGCAGGAACGGTCCGTAGGTTTCCGGAAAGATGTCGTGCGGGCCGACGGTATACCACGGTTCGCCGGACAGCTCGTCTTCCTCGTTGCGCGGCGGCGGCACGCGCCGCACGTTGCAGTCGGTCAGGTACTCGATCTCGTCGTAGTCGTAGAACACGACGCGGCCGTGGCGCGTGACGCCGAAGTTCTTGTAAAGCATGTCGCCGGGGAAGATGTTGGCCTTCATCAACTCCTTCACCGCGTTGCCGTACTCCTTCACGCCGTGCTCGACGTCCGCGTCGGTGCCGTTCTGCAGGTACAGGTTGAGCGGCGTCATCCGGCGCTCGATGTACAGGTGCTTGATCACGAGGTTGTCGTCCTCGTATTCGAGCAGCGACGGCACTTCCTTTTCCAGCTCGCGCACGAGCGCATGGTCGAGCCGCGACAGCGGCAGCGCGACGCTCGAATACTCGAGCGTATCGGCCATTCGCCCGAGACGGTCGTGGCGCTTCACGAGCTGGTACTTCTCCATGATCTGCGCGCGCGTCGTTTCCTTCGGCGGCGGGAACTGATCCTTGATGATCTTGAACACGTACGGGAACGACGGCAGCGTGAACACGAGCATCACGAGGCCCTTGATCCCGGGCGCGATGATGAAGCGGTCGCTCGAATGCGACAGGTGGTGCAGCAGGTCGCGGTAGAACAGGTTCTTGCCCTGCTTCTGCAGGCCGACCGACGTGTAGATCTCGGCCTTCGGCTTGCCCGGCATGATCGTGCAGAGAAAATCCACGTACGCGGACGGCACGCCCATGTCGACGAGGAAATACGAGTGCGAGAAGCTGAAGATGATCTGCAGCAGGTCGCGGCGCAGCAGCACGGTGTCGAGCGCGAGCAGGCCCGGGCGCACGTGGCGGATCGGCACCGCGAACGGCAGCACGCGATCGGCGTTGATGATGCGGCCGACGATGTACGCGCTCTTGTTGCGGAAGAACAGCGACGACAGCACGTGGATCTGGAAATTCGGCGCGGCGTCGAACTGGCCGAATTCGTCGCTGATCGCCTGCATCACGCAGCCGATGTCGCGCGTGAGATCCTCGAACGGCGGCTCGAGCTGGAAGTTCGTGACGATGCGCTCGAGCGTGGCCGCGAGCCCGTCGGTGCCCGGGTAGTACGCGCGATAGGTCGGCTTTGCGGCCGGCTCGTCGTTCTCGAGGTATTCGGTCGAGATCGCGGGTCGCACGAAGATGAAATCGTTGCTGAAATACGAGCGGTGCAGGATCTTGCAGCACACCGAATTGAAGAACGTTTCCGCGCACTCGGGCTGGCGGTGCGACGTGAGCAGGCCGATGTAGTGCAGCTTGATCTGCTGCCACACCTCGTCGTCGATGTTCTCCGCGTCGTATTCGTCCTCCAGCAGCTCGACGCACTCCTGGACGCGATCGTCGTACGACGTGATCCGCTCGCGCGCGAGCCGCTGCAGGCCGTGCCAGTCGGCGCGCTCGAATAGCGTCTTCGCCTCGACGGCGGCTTCCCGGAAGATCCGGTAGTGGCGGTCGAAGTATTCGAGCATCGTCTGCGCGACGTCGAAGCCGATTTGCGACGACAGCAGTTTGGGGAAGTGATTCATCGCGTGCAGGCTCGTTGAAGAGGGGCTGTAAGCACTCGCCATTTTAGCGCCCAAGTCGGCGTTTCAATGACTTTCGGGGTCCGGCGCCCAAGCGCCGTCAATGGGCGGGTTGCTCGCCGTTGCACGCTGTTCGGTGCATCTTCGCGTAAAGATACGGGTACTGAACCGATTCTGGCACGAACTTTTTTTGACCGTCCGGCGCGCGCCGGCACGCGTTTCACGCGACGGCGATAGAATCGACGCGATGCCCGCCGCGGCATGCCGCGCGCACCTGCACTTGCATTCGCGCCCGCACCCGCATTCGCACCGATAACGACGAGACACCCCACCGATGAACGCACTGGAACACCAACTCGACTATCCCTTCGCCGACACGCTGCCCGCCGCGGGCGACACGTTCGAGGTCGCGCCCGGCGTGCGCTGGCTGCGCATGCCGCTGCCGTTTTCGCTCGATCACATCAATCTCTGGCTGCTGCGCGACGAGATCGACGGACAGGCCGGCTGGACGATCGTCGACTGCGGGATCTCGTCGGATGCGATCCGTACGCACTGGGAACAGATCTTCGACACGCATCTCGACGGGCTGCCGGTGCTGCGCGTGCTCGTCACGCATTGCCATCCCGATCACTTCGGCCTCGCGAACTGGATCTGCGAAGGCGGCGACCGGCGCCGCTGGAACGTGCGGCTGTGGATGACGCTCGGCGAATACATGTTCGGCTGCCTGATGGCGGCCGGCAACGGCTCGAATGCCGGCGGCGCGGCCGCCGCCGATCACTTCGCGCGTCACGGGCTGACCGATCCGGCCGCGCTCGACAAGCTGCGCAACCGTCGCAGCTATTACTCGGACCTCGTGCCGGCCGTGCCGCCGCGCTACCGGCGCCTGCGCGAAGGCGACCCGGTGACGATCGGCGCGCGCACGTGGCGCGTCGTCACCGGCTACGGCCATTCGCCTGAACATTGCGCGCTCTACAGCGAAGCGGACGGCGTGCTGATCTCCGGCGACATGGTGCTGCCGCGCATCTCGACCAACGTGTCCGTGTTCGATCTCGAACCGGAAGCGAACCCGCTCGCGCTGTACCTCGAATCGCTCGGCCGCTACGAGACGATGGCGCCCGACACGCTCGTGCTGCCGTCGCACGGCAAGCCGTTCCGCGGCGTGCGCACCCGCATCGCGCAACTGCGCGCGCACCACGACGCGCGGCTCGACGAAGTGCGCGTCGCCTGCGCGGAGAAGCCGGCGAGCGCCGCCGACATCGTGCCGATCATGTTCCGCCGCCGCGAGCTCGACATCCATCAGATGACGTTCGCGCTCGGCGAGGCGCTCGCGCACCTGAACCTGCTGTGGCTCGCGGGCGAGCTCGTGCGCGAGCAGGGCGACGACGGCGTGATTCGCTTCGCGCGGGCCTGAGCGCTGCCGGCCCGACGTTCCCTCGTTTTCAGCGTTCAACCCGGTCCGTGCCGTTCCAACAACGCGATATCCGTCGTCCCAACCGGCAAAGGCCTGCTCGAATCGGAGCGGCTCGTCAGGCAGCGGTTCGTCGAATCGGACATCACGCGAAACGACGAACGACCGTGAGCGTCAATCACGCGACGGGTTCGTAACGCCACCCGTCGCGCTGCCATTGCATCGTGTGCGTCGGCGCGAGCGCCGCGAGAAACGCGGCGTCGTGCGACGCGACCACGATCGCACCGGGGAAGCCCGCCAGCGCGGCTTCGATCGCGCGTACCGATTCGAGATCGAGGTGATTGGTCGGCTCGTCGAGCAGCAGCAGCTGCGCGGGTGTGCCGCGCCACAATGCGCACGCGAGCGCGGCTTTCAACCGCTCGCCGCCGCTCAGACGCTGCACCGGCTGCGTCGCGCGCGCGGCATCGAGCTGCAACAGCGTGAGCCGGCTGCGCAGGTCGCCTTCGGCGAGCGGCGTAGCGAGGCTGCCCAACTGCTCGACGATCGAGCGCTCGGGATCGAGCAGCGCGAGCCGCTGGTCGAGATACGCGGCGCTCACGTGCGTCGCGCAGGTGCCCGCGCGCGGCGCGAGTTCGCCGGCGAGCATGCGCAGCAGCGTCGATTTTCCGCAGCCGTTCGGGCCCGTCAGCGCGATGCGCACCGGGCCGCTGGCCGACCACGTGATCGCAGCCGCGCGCCCGGCGGTGCGCCACGGCAGTCGGGCGCGCTCGAGCGTGAACAGCTGGCGGCGCGCGCTGACCTCGGTGCCCGGCAGCGACACGAGCACCGGCGCGTCGGCTTCGACGCGCGCGGCTGCGTCCTGCACGCGTTCGTCGAGCGTCGCCTTGAACGCGCTCTGGTCGCGGCGCACCTGCCCCATGATGTTGCGCGCGGCGCCCTTGCGCCGCTGCTTCGCGCCCGACGACAGGTTGGCCGTCTTCGCATCGCGCAGCGAGCCGGCCGCGTGGCGCTGGATCGTGTCGTGTTCCTGTTCGAGCCGGCGCCTGGCGCGCCCGCGCTCGGTGCGCGCATGCTCGAGCGCGGCCTGCGCGGCATCCTGTTCCGCGTCGCGTTGCGCGCGATACAGCGCATAGTTGCCGCCGTAGGTACGCACGCCGTGCGGCGTCAGCTCGACGATGCGCTGCACGTGCGCGAGCAGCGCGCGGTCATGGCTGACGATCACGATGCCGCCGCGCCAGCCGTCGAGCGCCGTGCGCAGCCACGCGCGGCCCGGCGCGTCGAGGTGGTTGGTCGGTTCGTCGAGCACCAGCAGCCAGGCCTCCGACAGCAACGCGCCGATCAGCGCGACGCGCGCCATCTGGCCGCCGCTCAACGCACGTGCCGGTGTATCGGCGCGCACGTCGTGCAGGCCGGCTGCGTCGAGCGCCGCGCGCAGCCGCTCGGCGAGGTCCCAGCGATCGCCGATCAGGTCGAAGTCGTGTGCGCTCGCGCGGCCGTCCGCGAGGCGCGCGAGGGCCGCGAGCGGCGCATCGAGCGCGGCGATTTCCGCGACGGTCCGCGTGGCGTCCGGCGCGTCGTCGTGCTGCTGCGCGACGTAGGCGACCGACGTCTGCCGGTCGATCGCGCCCGCGCTCGGCGTGCGCCGGCCGGCGATCAGTTGCGCGAGCAGGCTCTTGCCGGCGCCGTTGCGGCCGACGATGCCCGTCGGCGTGCGGTCGATGGAAAGGTCGAGCGAATCGAACAGCGTGACGCCGTCGTCGAAGCGGAAGGAAACGTGATGAAGCGCGACGAGCGCGCCGGTCGGCGTGGCAGCAGCCATAAGCACCTCCGAAAATGCGTGAAACCCTTCGCGCGCGGCGTGCGAGGCACGGCGGCGAAAACATTTTTGGGAAGGCTTAGTTGTTCACTTCGGCTGGCGTCCGGTATGAGGAATGAGCGCGCAGTGTAGCAAGCGCGGCGCGCGGGCCGCAAGCGACGGGCCGGGGCGCCGTCGCTTGCGCGCCACGCGCGGTTACTGCACGGCGACTGCCGCGAAGTTCTGCCGGCCGAACGGGCTGACGTGATAGCCGCTCACGTTCGCACGCGTGAGCGCGGCCGCGGTCGGGTAGCCGAGCGGAATCCACAGCGCCTCGTCATGGATGATCTTCTGCGCCGATTCGTACAGCTTCGCGCGCTTGCCCTGGTCGGCGGTCGACTTGCCGTCGGCGATCAGCTTGTCGAGCTGCGCGTCGCAGAAGCGCGCGAAGTTGATGCCCGACTTCACCGCGTTGCAGCTGAACAGCGGCGACAGGTAGTTGTCCGGATCGCCGTTGTCGCCGGCCCAGCCCATGAACAGCATGTCATGCTGGCCGAGCTTCGCCTGCTTGATCAGCTCGCCCCACTCGATCACCTTCACCTCGGCCTTCACGCCGATCTTCGCGAGGTCGGCCTGCAGCAGTTCCGCGCCGGCCTTCGGGTTCGGGTTCAGCACGCTGCCGGTCGGGCGCGTCCAGATCGTCGTCGAGAAGCCGTTCGGGAATCCGGCCGACGCGAGCAGCTGCTTCGCCTTCGCGGGATCGTACGCATACGGCGCGACGTCCTTCGCGTAGCTCCATGTGTTCGGCGGATACGGGTTGTTCGCGGCCGTCGCCGTGTTGTCGAACACCACCTTCAGGTAGGTCGCGCGATCGAACGCGAGGTTCAGCGCCTCGCGCACCTTGTCGTTGTCGAGCGGCTTCTTCTGCGTGTTCAGCGCGACGAACGCGGTCATGAACGCGGGCGTCTGCACGACCTTCAGCGCGCCTTCGCCCTTCGCGGCGAGCACGTCCTGCGGTTTCGGCGACAGCGCGATCTGGCATTCGCCGGCCTTCACCTTCTGCATGCGCACCGACGGGTCGGGCGTGATCGCGTAGATCAGCCGGTCGACCTTCGGCTTCGCGCCCCAGTAGGCCGGGTTCACGTCGTAGCGGATCAGCGCGTCCTTCGTGTAGCTCTTCAGCACGAACGGGCCGGTGCCGATCGGCTTCGCGTTCAGGTCGGCCTGCTTGCCGGCCTTCAGCAGCTGGTCCGCGTATTCGGCCGAGTAGATCGACGCGAAGCCCATCGTCAGGATCGGCACGAACGTCGCGTTCGGCTCGTTCAGCACGAACTTCACCGTGTTGTCGTCGACCTTCGTGACCGACTTCACGAGTTTCACGAGACCCATCGACTGCGCGTGCGGGAAGCCGCTCGCGCCGGCCACCTTGTGCCACGGGTTCGCATCGTCGAGCATCCGCGAGAACGTGAACACGACGTCGTCCGCGTTCAGCGGGCGGCCCGGCTTGAAGTAGTCGGTGGTCTGGAACGCGACGTTCGGGCGCAGATGGAACGTGTACGTGAGGCCGTCGGCGCTCGCTTCCCATTTGTCGGCGAGCGCGGGCACGACCTTCTTCGCGGCTTCGTCGTACGACACGAGCGTGTTGAAGATCACGTCGGCCGATGCGTTGGTCGTGACGAGCGAGTTGTACTGCACGACGTCGAAGCCGTCCGGGCTCGATTCCGTGCAGACGGTGAGCGGCTTGGCGGCGGCGAGGCCGGGGGTGGCGAGGGCGGCGGCGACGGCGGCCGCGGCGAACAGCTTGACGTGCATAGGTTCTCCCACGTTGCTTGTGATTTTTGCTGGGTGTCGGAATGCGGGCGTGGCCCGGTAACAGGCGGGGCCGGCGCGGCTGGCGGATAGCATACCGTCAAAGCGCGCGGTGCGTGAAAAAAGGCGCCGGAACGCAGCGAATTGAGCGAGAAACGGCTGCGTTCGCGACGGAATGCGTGCTGGGGAGGCGCAGCGGCGGGGGGGAGACAGGCGCGACGGCGAACGACCGGCGGCCGAGATGGGGGGCGGGGAGAGCGCAGGCCAAAGCGGATCGGCGAGGATCGGTGCCGATCGACGCGAATCGGCTGGATCACCGAATCGCCGAATCGCCGAATCGCCGAATCGCCGAATCGCCGAATCACCGAATCACCGAATCACCGAATCACCAGAATCGGCAGAATCGGCAGAATCGGCAGAATCGGCAGAATCGGCAGAATCGGCAGAATCGCCGCGCCGGCTGCGGCGAGTCGTGTGGAAGGAGGAGCGGTGCGTGCGACGTTGGCGCCGCACTCAATGCGCGCCGGCCTTCGGCTTGCGTGGTGCCTTCTCGAACAGGCGGTCGTAGAGCCAGCGCGGCAGCACGTGCAGCACCTTCGCGACGACGCCCATCTGCCACGGAATCACGCGGAACGCGTGCTGCCGCGCGATCGCGCGCGCGGCGCGGGCCGCGAAGCGGTCGGCGTCCATCAGGAACGGCATCCGGTACGGGTTGTGCGCGGTCATCGGCGTGCGGATGTAGCCGGGCGCGATCGTCACGACGCCGACCCCGGCCGGGCGCAGTTCGACGCGCAGCGCCTCGAGATACTTGATCGCGGCCGATTTGGACGCGCTGTACGCGCCGGAGCCGGGCAGGCCGCGCACGCCGGCGACGCTCGCGACGCCGACCAGCGTGCCGTGGCGCGCGGCCGTCATCGGGCCGACGAACGGCTCGAAGGTCGCGACCATCCCGTAGTAGTTGATGTCCATCACGTTGCGGAACGTGGCGAGATCGCCCTGGCCCGTGACGGCGCCCTGGCTGATGCCCGCGTTCGCGATCACGACGTCGGGGCAGCCGTGCGCGGCGATGAACGACGCGGCGGCCGTCGCGAGCGCGTCGGCGTCGCGCACGTCGGCGGAATAGACGGAGACGGACAGCTTGGGAAAGCGTCGCGCGAACGCATCGAGGGCATCGGTGCGGCGCGCGACGAGGGCGAGCGTGGCGCCCTGGCGGGCGTATTCCTCGGCCATCGCGAGGCCGAGCCCGCTCGACGCGCCGGTGATGAAGACCTTCAGCGGAGTAGTCATGCCGGCGCGCGGGCGGGGATCAGAGCTTCTTGTCCTGAACCTGCTTCACGAGGTAGTCGAGCACCTGCGCGGTACCCGGGATGCTGTTCGTGTAAGCCGGGCCCGTCTTGTACTTGCCCTGGACCACGATCGTCGGCACGCCGTCGATCGCGTAGTTCTTCAGCAGCTCGGCCGACTGCTTCACCTGGCCCTGCACGCTGAACGAGTTGTACGCGTCCATGAACTGCTTCTTGTCGACGCCCTGCGTCGCCAGGAAGTCGGCCTGCGCCTGCGGCGTCAGCAGGTAGTTCTTCTGCTTGTGGATCGCGTTGAAGATCGCCGGCGTGACCTTCTCCGAGATGCCGAGCGCCGACACCGCGTAGAACAGCTTCGAGTGCGGGAGGAAATCGTCGCGGAAGGCGACCGGCACGCGCTTGAAGTCGATGTTGTTGCCCTGCTTCTTCACCCAGGCCTCGACCGTCGGCTCGAATTCGTAGCAGTGCGGGCAGCCGTACCAGAAGAACTCGATGACTTCGACCTTGCCGGCCGGCGCGGACACGGGCTGCGGCGACTTCATCACCTCGAAGTCCTTGCCGGACACCGGTGCCGCGGGCGAAGCCTGGGCGAAGCCGGCTGCGGCCAGGCCGAGGGACAGAAGGAGCGTGCTAAGCAGTTTTTTCATGTTGTGGACGTCGAATCAGTTGCTCGGGTTACGAAACGTAACGGGTTCTGCGTGGGCGCGGCCGGTTGCTTACTGCTTCGTGAAACGGATCACCGCCGTGTCGACACCTGCATCGGACAGGCGCTGGCGGGCCGAGTTCATATCCTCGAATTTCGAGAACGGGCCGACGCGCACGCGGAAATAGGTCACGCCGCTGACATCGCGCTTCGACACCTTCGACTCGAAGCCCTGGAAGCCCAGGCGCGCGCGCTGCTGCTCGGCGTCGCCTTCCGTCTTGTACGCGCCGACCTGCAGGAAATAGCCGGTGTTCGCGTCGCTTGCGGTCGGCGGCTTCGCTGCCGCGGCGGACGTCGCGGACGGCGCCGGCTTCGGCGTGTTCGCGGCCAGTTGCTGTTGCTGCTGTTTCTGCGCGGCAGCCTGCTGCGCCTGCTTCTGCGCGGCGAAGCGCGCGAGGTCGTCCTCGCCGCCTTGCTGCTGTTGCTGCGCCTGTTGCGTCTTCTTCGGCGGCGGCGGGTTGTCGGCCGGCTTCGGCGCGACGGCGACGCCGTTGCCCGACGACGCGTTGTTCGATGCGGTGGTGTTGCCCGAGCCGCTGGCGTTGCCGGAGCCGTTCGTGTTGCCCGACGGCGGCACTTCGACGATCTGCGGTTCGGGCAGCAGGCCGCCCTGGGTCTGGTTCGCGGCCTGGCCCGGCGCGGTGTTGGGCGGCGCGGATTGCGCGGCCTGCGGCACCGGCTGGCCGGGCGTCTTGCCCTGCAGCGCGCGGTTCGGGTCGAACTGCTGCGGCTGGCTCGCGGCGTTGTCGGCCGGCGGCGGCGCGACCTTCGACACGAACGGCGACGGCGACCGCGTGATGTAGAGCGCCACCACCACCGCGATCGCGAGGCCGACGATCAGGCCCAGCACGATTCCAAGAAATGTCCCTCCGGCTTGTTTCGATTGCTTCGAAGTTCGGCGTGGTTGTGCCATTGCTTGAGTCACCTGCAAAAAGAATCGTGAAAAGGCTGCGACGGGCATTCGGCGGCGGGTGCTCCCGTCGCAGGCGCGCCTGCCGCAGCCATTCGCTGCCCGGTCCGGGCCGCCTTACATCTTGGCGGGCGCGGACACGCCGAGCACCGCCAGGCCGTTCTCGAGCACTTGCCGGGTCGCGGCGAGGAGCGCGGCGCGCGCGTTGCGCGGCGCTTCGTCGTCGACCAGCACGCGCTCCGCATTGTAGAACGAGTGGAATTCAC
Source organism: Burkholderia sp. BCC1998 (assembly GCF_905339875.1). Lineage (NCBI taxonomy): Bacteria > Pseudomonadati > Pseudomonadota > Betaproteobacteria > Burkholderiales > Burkholderiaceae > Burkholderia > Burkholderia sp. BCC1998. The sequence goes on along the minus strand of NZ_CAJPHE010000012.1, from coordinate 150,478 downwards.
CAGCGAGATCGCGCAGGTAGAACGCGACCGCGTGCGGCGCCAGTTCGTTCGCCGCGTGCGTGAGCATGTCCGGATACTCGGCGAGCTTCTGCATCAGCGACACGGCCTGCGGGCTCGTGAGCTGCGACAGGTCGGCACCCGGCAGCTGCGCCGCGTCGACGTTGTAGCGCGACTTCAGTTCGTTGAGCACCGAGCAGATCCGCGCATGCGCGTACTGGACGTAATAGACCGGGTTCTCGTCGTTCTGTTTCAGCGCGAGGTCGATGTCGAACACGAATTCGGTGTCGGCCTTGCGGGAGATCAGGAAGAAACGGACCGCGTCGCGGCCGCGCGTGATGGTCGCCTCGTCGATCAGGTCGGGGGCTGCTTCCTGGCCCGGCGTCGCGCCGCCCGACCATTCGATCAGGTCGCGCACCGTCACGTAGCTGCCCGCGCGCTTCGACAGCTTCACTTCCTGGCCGTCGCGCATCACGGTGACCATCTTGTGCAGCACGTAGTCGGGATAGCCCTTCGGGATACCGATGTGCAGGCCCTGCAAGCCCGCGCGCACGCGCGCGATCGTGCCGTGGTGGTCCGAACCCTGGATGTTGATCACCTTCGAGAAGCCGCGCTCCCACTTCGTCACGTGGTACGCGACGTCCGGCACGAAGTACGTATACGTGCCGTCGGTCTTGCGCATCACGCGATCCTTGTCGTCGCCCTCGTCGGTCGTGCGCAGCCACAGCGCGCCGTCATGCTCGTAGGTCATGCCGGCCTTGATCAGCGCGTCGACCGTCTTCTCGACCCGGCCTTCGCTGTACAGCGACGACTCGAGGTAGTACTGGTCGAATTTCACGCCGAACGCCTGCAGGTCCATGTCCTGCTCGTGACGCAGGTACGCGACCGCGAACTTGCGGATCGCGTCGAGATCGTCGATGTCGCCCGCGCCGGTGACCGGCTCGCCGTCCTTCGCGGCAACCGTCTCGCGGTTCAGGTAGTCGCGTGCGATGTCGGCGATGTATTCGCCGTTGTACGCGGCTTCCGGCCAGCCCGCGTCGCCCGGCTTCAGGCCGCGCGCGCGCGCCTGCGTCGAGATCGCGAGGTTGCCGATCTGCACGCCGGCGTCGTTGTAGTAGAACTCGCGGTGCACCGCGTAGCCCTGGCTCGCGATCACGTTCGCGAGCACGTCGCCGAGCGCCGCCTGACGGCCGTGGCCGACGTGCAGCGGGCCGGTCGGGTTGGCCGACACGAATTCGAGCAGCACCTGCTTGCCCTTTTCGCGATCGGACGTGCCGAACGCGCGGCCCTGGTCGAACACGGCGGCGATCACCGCCTGCTTCGCGGCGGCCGTCAGGCGCAGGTTGATGAAGCCGGGGCCGGCGATTTCGGCCGCGTCGACGAGCCCTTGCGCGGCCGGCTGGGCCGTCAGCGCGGCGACGATCTGCTCGGCGAGCTGGCGCGGGTTCGTGCCGAGCGGCTTGGCGAGCTGCATCGCGACGTTGCACGCGACGTCGCCGTGCGCGGCGACCTTCGGGCGCTCGAGCGTGATGGCCGGGGCGACGAACGCTGCGTCGGCGCCTTTCAGCGCGTGTGCGACCTGCGTGACGCTATCCGCGAGCAGGGCTTCGAGGGTCTGTTTGTGAGCTGGCAGCATGCTGGTAGAAGGCTTCGTTGGTGGCGGCCGGAAACGCCGGCCGGCCGGCGCGCTTTTTAAGCGCGCGTTTCAGGGATCGCAGAATTTTAACAGGTGCTAATATGCCGCTCAGGCGCCCCGCGTCCGCGAGGCCGGACGCCGGCCTGCCGGCGTCCCCCAACCGCGCCGCGCAGGCACAACAAGATGAAAAGGGAATAGTCATGATTACGTTCAAGAGCAAGGCGGCACAGGATCTCGACGTGCTGAAGGATTTCGCCGTATACGTGCTGGGCCTCGTCGGCAAGCAATTGGGCGAACGCGGTGTCATTACGCACGACGAACTGGACCACGCGATCGCGAAGCTGGAAGGCGCGGTCGCGCAGGCGAAGCAGGAGCGTGCCGAGCACGCCGGCCATTTCCACGAGGACGAAGACGACCACGCGCACCACGAAGTGCCGCCGAGCCTGGCGCAGCGCGTCGCACCGTTCCTGACGATGCTGCGCGAAGCGAAGGCCGGTCAGGCCGACGTGCATTGGGGGTTCTGAACTCCGTAGTCCGGCCGACGCGGATCGCGAGGTCGGCAAGGCAACAACGAGCCTGCTCGATGCAGGCTTTTCTTTTGTCTGATGAAATCCGGGCCGGGCGGCTGGCCGCTCACCTTGACCGGCAAGGGAAATTCCTTATAATTCAACGCAAGACTATGTGAAAGCGGGTGCGAAAACATAGTGCCGCCCGGGCAACCGGGTCCCACCTGGAGTGGGTATTTCGTCGATGGACGAAAAGAGAATCCCGCATGCGACGGCTGCCGAAAGGCGGCCGTTGGTTTTTCTACGCACGAATCTTCCGGCCTTCCAGGCTCGCGCGCAGCAAGGTGCGCAACGCCACCTTCCGGGCGTCCCGCTGGCGTTTCGTCAGGTCGCCCTCCAGCAGATAGGCGGATTGGACCCGCAAGACAAGCCTGCGCTTTCTCGTCCGATCCTTCGACACCTCGAAAAACACCGCGTACACGCGCTGCGTGCCGTCCGACAACACCGTTTCCACCGTGACGAAATTGGGTTGCCGTTCGTCCGCGACGACGATCCGGCGTGCCGGCAGCCCGACGATCACGTCGCGCAACAGTCGTCGCGACGCGTGATACCGGTCGGCGCACAGCACACGTGTCTCGCGGCCGTCGTCGTAGATTTCGTCATCCGGGATCGCGTCGCGATCACGCTGGTCCCATTTGAAGCTGCGCGTAAAGCAGTGGCACGAGAACAGCACCAGGACCGTCACGTCGAATCCGGTTTCCAGATCGCAGATGAACGTCAGCGGGCGCAAATGGCTCAGATCCCAGCGCTCGCCGCGGTAGATCGTCGGCGGGAACGAGCTCGCGCTTCAGCTGGCGTTTCGGTGATCCGGATTTCGAAGGTCGGCATGCGGGAGCGATTTTGGGAGAAGGGTGCCGTACCGCCCACGCGCGCGAGCCCCGAGGCTTGGCGTTGTCGCGACTTCGCTTCCGGTTATCGAGATTAGGTATCCTGATGAATCGTATCGTTGTGCGACGCGCCCCTTGATCGGGGCGCGTTGCGATGGAAGCCGCGGATGGCGCCGCGGTCGATGCGGTTAAAGCTGCGGCGCGAGCGCGCGGCGCGCGTCGTCGAGCGACAGCTGCATCCGCTGCGCGTAGTCGTCGAGCTGATCCTGCCCGATTTTGCCGACCGAGAAGTAGCGGCTGTCCGGATGCGCGAGGTAGAAGCCCGACACGCTCGCCGCCGGCAGCATCGCCAGCGAATCCGTCACGCTCATGCCGATTTCGTCCGCGTGCAGCGCGGCGAACATGTCGCGTTTCACGAGGTGGTCGGGGCAGGCCGGGTAGCCGGGCGCCGGGCGGATGCCCGCGTACTTTTCGGCGATCAGCGCGTCGTTGTCGAGCGTCTCGCCGCTCGCGTAGCCCCACAGCTCGCGGCGCACCCGCGCGTGCATCGCTTCGGCGAACGCTTCCGCGAAGCGGTCGGCGAGCGCCTTCAGCATGATCGCGCTGTAGTCGTCGTGGTCGGCTTCGAACTGCTTTTCCTTCACGTCGACGCCGAGGCCGGCCGTCACCGCGAACATGCCGATGTAGTCGGCGACGCCCGATTCCTTCGGCGCGATGAAGTCGGCAAGCGAGCGGTTCGGGCGCATCACGCCGTCGACCACCGGACGCACGCTCTGCTGGCGCAGGTTGCGCCACGTCATCAGCACTTCCGAGCGCGATTCGTCGGTGTAGATCTCGATGTCGTCGTCGTTGACCGTGTTCGCCGGCAGCAGCGAGATCACGCCGTTCGCGGTCAGCCAGCGGCCCTGGATCAGGCGCGCAAGCATCGACTTCGCGTCGGAGAACACGCGCCGCGCCGATTCGCCGACGATCTCGTCGTTCAGGATCGCCGGGTACGGGCCCGCGAGATCCCAGGTCTGGAAGAACGGGCCCCAGTCGATGTAGTTCGCGAGCTCGTTCAGGTCGTAATTCCTGAACACGCGGCGGCCGATGAACTTCGGCTTCACGGGCTGGTAGCCCGCCCAGTCGATCTTCGTCTTGTTCGCGCGCGCCTGCTCGAGCGTGACCATCGGCTGCGCCTTGCGGTTTGCGTGCTGGTCGCGGATTCGTTCGTAATCGGACTTCAGTTCGTCGAGGTACTTCGCCGCGCCTTCGTCCGACAGCAGGTTCGACGCGACCGACACCGAGCGCGACGCGTCCGGCACGTAGACGACCGGGCCTTCGTAGTGCGGCGCGATCTTCACGGCCGTGTGCACGCGCGAGGTCGTCGCGCCGCCGATCAGCAGCGGGATCTTCTTCACGCGGAAGTAGTCGTCGCGCTGCATTTCGGACGCGACGTACGCCATTTCCTCGAGGCTCGGCGTGATGAGGCCCGACAGCCCGATGATGTCCGCGCCCTCGACCTTCGCCTTCGCGAGGATCTCGTTGCACGGGACCATCACGCCCATGTTGACCACTTCGAAGTTGTTGCACTGGAGCACGACCGACACGATGTTCTTGCCGATGTCGTGCACGTCGCCCTTCACGGTCGCGATGACGATCTTGCCTTTGGCGCGCACGTCGCCGCCCGCTTCCGCGAGCAGCCGCTTTTCTTCCTCGATGAACGGGATCAGGTGCGCGACGGCCTGCTTCATCACGCGCGCCGACTTCACGACCTGCGGCAGGAACATCTTGCCCTGGCCGAACAGGTCGCCGACGATGTTCATCCCGTCCATCAGCGGGCCTTCGATCACGTTGATCGGACGGCCGCCGGCTGCGGCGATCTTCGCGCGGACTTCCTCGGTATCCTCGACGATGAAGTTCGTGATGCCGTGCACGAGCGCATGCGAAAGCCGCTTCTCGACCGGCTGGTTGCGCCACTCGAGGTTCTCTTCCTTCTTCGCGCCGCCCGCCTTGAACTTGTCGGCGATCTCGAGCAGGCGGTCGGTCGAATCGTCGCGGCGGTTCAGGATCACGTCCTCGACGCGCTCGCGCAGCTCCGGGTCGAGATCGGCGTACACGCCGAGCTGGCCTGCGTTCACGATACCCATGTCCATGCCCGCCTGGATCGCGTGATACAGGAACACGGTGTGGATCGCCTCGCGCACCGGGTCGTTGCCGCGGAACGAGAACGACACGTTCGACACGCCGCCGCTCACCTTCGCGTACGGCAGGTTCTGCTTGATCCAGCGGGTCGCCTCGATGAAGTCGACCGCGTAGTTGTTGTGCTCCTCGATGCCGGTCGCGACCGCGAAGATGTTCGGATCGAAGATGATGTCTTCCGGCGGGAAGCCGACTTCGTTCACGAGGAAGTCGTACGAGCGCTTGCAGATCTCGGTCTTGCGTGCGTAGGTATCGGCCTGGCCCGTCTCGTCGAATGCCATCACGACCGCGGCCGCGCCGTAGCGGCGGATCAGGTTCGCGTGGCGGCGGAACGCGTCCTCGCCTTCCTTCAGCGAGATCGAGTTCACGATCGCCTTGCCCTGCACGCACTTGAGGCCGGCTTCGATGACTTCCCACTTCGACGAGTCGATCATGATCGGCACGCGCGCGATGTCCGGCTCGGACGCGATCAGGTTCAGGAAGCGCACCATCGCCGCCTTCGAATCGAGCATCGCCTCGTCCATGTTGATGTCGATCACCTGCGCGCCGTTCTCGACCTGCTGGCGCGCGACCGCGAGCGCCTCGTCGAACTGGCCGTTGAGGATCATCCGCGCGAATGCCTTCGAGCCGGTGACGTTGGTGCGTTCACCGACGTTGATGAAGAGCGTTCCGGACGTGACGTTGAACGGCTCGAGGCCGGCAAGGCGCATCATGTGATCGGTCATGGCGGTGCGAATTCGTATGAGGTAGGGCGGGCGTTGATGCGGTCGGTCAGGCGGCGTCGCTGTACTGGCTCGGCCAGCGGCGCGGTTTCACGTCGGCGAGCGCCTTCGCGATCTCGGCGATGTGCTCGGGCGTCGTGCCGCAGCAGCCGCCGGCGAGGTTCACGAGCCCGGCCTGCGCGAATTCCTTCAGGAGGCCCGACGTGACGTCCGGCGTCTCGTCGAAGCCGGTGTCGCTCATCGGGTTCGGCAGGCCCGCGTTCGGGTAGCACGACACGTAGGTGTCGCACAGCTTCGCGAGCTCGGCGATGTACGGGCGCATCAGCGCCGCGCCGAGCGCGCAGTTCAGGCCGAACGTGAGCGGCTTCGCGTGGCGCAGCGAATTCCAGAACGCCTCGACCGTCTGGCCCGACAGGATGCGGCCCGATGCGTCGGTCACGGTGCCCGAGATCATGATCGGCAGGCGCTCGCCGGTGTCCTCGAACAGTTCGTCGAGCGCGAAGAGGGCGGCCTTCGCGTTCAGCGTGTCGAAGATCGTCTCGACGAGGAACAGGTCGACGCCGCCGTCGAGCAGCGCCTTCGCCTGCTGGTAATACGCGTCGCGCAGCTCGTCGAACGTGACGTTGCGCGCGCCCGGGTCGTTGACGTCCGGCGAGATGCTCGCCGTCTTCGGCGTCGGCCCGATCGCGCCCGCGACGAAGCGCGGTTTGTCGGGCGTCGCGTAGCGGGCCGCCGATTCGCGCGCGAGCCGCGCCGATTCGACGTTCATCTCGACGACGAGATCTTCCATCCCGTAGTCGGCCTGCGCGACCGTCGTCGCGCCGAAGGTGTTGGTTTCGACGATGTCCGCGCCGGCCGCGAAGTACTGGTCGTGGATCTCGCGGATGATCTGCGGCTGCGTGAGCGACAGCAGTTCGTTGTTGCCCTTGATGTCGCGCGGGAAATCCTTGAAGCGCTCGCCGCGATACGCGGCCTCGTCGAGCTTGTAGCGCTGGATCATCGTGCCCATCGCGCCGTCGAGGATCAGGATGCGCGATTTCAGCAGCGCGGGCAGTGCGGCGCCACGCGTGTAGGGCGCGTCGAGCGGGGCGGAAGCGGCGAGAGGAGTCGCAGACATGGGCGAGAGACCGGCGAAGACGGGAAAACCGTCATTGTAGCCGGTGCGCCGGGGCGCCGCCCGGCCTCGCGCGGCGCGCAGCCGGCCGGCGCGGCATGCGGGTGGCGCGCACGGTCGTGGTGCAGGCAACGGTGCGGGCCCGATGCCTGCGTGCGCGCGGTCTGCGCGCAATGAACGCGCGTACCTGTGTGCGAGGCGCGCACCGGTGGCACCAAACGAAAACCCCCGCCCGGCGAACCGGACGGGGGCTTGGATCGGAGTGCTCGCGGCGCCGCTTAGTGCGGCGAATGGCCCGGCGATGCGCCGGGCCGCGGGTCGTCAGTGCAGGACGACGGGCATCATCATCAGGCTGTCGAACTGTCCGAGGAATTCGTCCACTTCGTCGAGCGACGGTTCATCCTCGATCAGCTGTTTCACGTGCGCGCGGAATCGTTCGGCGAGCTCGCCGTCGATGAAGATCTCGCGCTGGGCGTTCTTGTCGACGATTTCGTATCCGCCGGCATTCATCAGATGGTGGCCGGCCTGCGGCGCAAATTCGACGACGCAGTAGTTGGGGCTGTTGTAGATCATTTGCATGGCGGCACTCCTCTTCGCAGTGGCATCTGGCCTTGTTGTCCCGTAGGTGGGGCGGGCTGTGCCGGTTTCAAGGGGCTTGCGCTGCACACCCCGTTCTCCCGTTTGCGTGGGGTGTATCGGTTAGAAACCAATGTCTATCAAACGTTTCTTATTGTGATCCGGTGGACTGAAATAGTTGTTAAAGAGTGTCATCGGCCATTTCGGCAAGTCCTTTAATCGGTCGAAATTGCCGATTGGTCGATCGTCACGGCGCGGCCGGCGCCGAGGCCGGCAGTGCAGACGCTGGCGCGGGCGGTTGCACGGCGGGCGGCGGCGTGGGTTGTGCCGGCTCCGCAGCCGGTGCGCTGGCAGGCGCGTTGGTTGCGCCTTCCTTCGTTGCGCCTTGTGTCGCGCCGGCGGTCGGTGCATCCGGCGGGGCGAGCCGGCCGTGCCACAGCAGCTCGATCTGCGAACCGTTCGGTTCCGATTGTACGAGCCTCGCGGGCAGCCAGTCGAGCGACGGCGCGAGCCACATGTCGATGCGGCGCGTGTCGCCGTCGCGGCGTGGCAGCCGCATGAAATGGCGTGCCCGGATGGTGCCGGCCTGCGTCTGCACGTCCTCGTCGCCGATCACCGTGATCGGCCAGGTCTCGCCGCTGTTGTTGTCGATCACGAAGAACTGTTGCGTGACGCCCGGCTTGTACGCGGCCGGATTGCCGCGCACGAGCCCCGACAGCTGCATCAGCATGCTGAAGCGATCCTGCACGCCGTCGGGCAGCGACGCGTTGTTCGGCGTGCGCGTGAAGACCACCTGGCGGATCTCGCGGTTGAAGATCGCGATGTCCTCGGGCCGCTTGCCGCGCTTCTCGACATAGCGGTCGGGCGCGACGCCGAATGCGTCGATGCGGCCTTCGCTGCGGTAGGAGAACGGGCCGACGAACGGCACGGGCATCGACACCGACAGATCGTAGGTGCGCCCGTCGGTGCGCCAGTGGATCGTGCCGATCATGTTCTGCATCCCGTTGTAGAACGTGTCGTACTGCAGGTCGCCGGGCGGCGGCGCCGCGAACTTCACGCCGCTCGTCGCGGGGCCCGGCGTCGCGGCACTGGCGCCACTGGCGGCATCACCGGACGATGCCGCGTGCGCGCCGGATGCGCCTGTCGTGCCGCTCGCGGCGGAGGCGGCGGCCGGCGGCGGCTCGCCGTGCTCGGCCGTCTGCGTCGACGTGAGGACCGGCTCGGGCGACGGCGCGGCCTTCGGTGCAGGCTTCGGCGTGGCGGGAGCCGGTTTCGCCGGCGCCTGCTCGGCCGGATGTTCTATCGGATGTTCGGCCGGCTTGGGCGCAGGCTGGCGCTCGATCGGTTGCGGCTTCAGCAATTCGATCTGCACCGGTATCGCGGCGGGCGCGGGCGGCGTGAACGCGTCGCGGCTGCGCGTCAGCCACAAGGCCGCGAGCGCGTGCAGCACCAGCACGACCACGAGCGCGATGCCCACGCGCAGCCAGCGGCGGGGCGGGGCGTGACGAGGACGGGTGTCGGCAGGCGGCATCGGCGAAACGGTACAGGGTTGGGGCGGTCGCGGCGCGCAGCGCGCGTCACAGCCGTCGGACCGCCGGATGCGCCGCGCGTTCGCGGTACATCGCGCGGGTGTCGCACGTGTGTAGCGCGCCCGGCGTGTCAGGCGTGTCAGGCGTCGCGCGCGTCCGGACTATAGCCGAGTTCGTAAGACAGTTTCTGCGCGCAGGCACGCAGCGCGGTGTCGATTTCGCCGCCCCACGCGATGTCGAACATGCCTTCCTGGCCGAGCGCGACGATCGCGAGCGCGAGTTCGCCGACCGCGTCGAACACCGGCATGCAGAACGCATGGATCGTCGGCAGCAGCATCCCTTCGACGCGCGCGGCCTGATGCGCACGCACGTCGGCGAGCACCGCCTCGACCTCGTCGAGCGTGCGCGGGCCGCCGTGATGCGGCGAGCGGCGCGTGTCGGCGAGCTCGCGTTCGAGCATCGCCGCGGTCTTGCTGCGCGGCAGGTACGCGGCGAACAGCAGGCCCGTCGCGGAGCCGAGCAGCGGCATCACGTCGCCGAGCTTCAGCGACGCCTTCGCGGGATGGCTCGATTCCATCCAGTGCACGATCGTCGGCCCCTGGTTGCCCCACACCGCGATGCCGACCGTCTGGTCGACGCGGTCGCGCAGTTCGGTCAGCGCGATCCGCGCGAGCTTCACGCCGTCGACGCGCGCGAGCCGCGCGAGCCCCATCTGCAGCGCGAAGCCGCCGAGCTCGTAGCGGCCCGACACGGGATCCTGCGACACGACGCCGAGCCGCGAGAAGCTGACCAGGTAGCGGTGCGCCTTCGCCGGGCTCATGCCCGCGCGCTGCGCGAGGTCGCGCAGCATCATCGCGCGCGGCTCGCTCGTCAGCACATCGAGCAGGCGGAAGCCGACCTCGATCGACTGGATGCCGGAACGGAGCTTCTCGCCGCCTTCACCGTGCTCGCCGGCGCCGGTGTCGTCGGTGTCGGAATCGGCGGGATCGTCGTCGGGAAGCGGGCTGGCAGGCATGGGCAACGGGGGCGCGACAAGGCGGCAAGGGTCGGGATGAAAACGGCGTGCACGATCGTGGCGCGCCGCACGGATTCACCATCGTAAAATAGATTCCCTCCATCGTCACTAAAACGGCAGATACCCCATGAAACTTGCATCGCTGAAGGACGGCACGCGCGACGGCCAGCTGATCGTCGTGTCGCGCGACCTGCACACCGCGGCGATCGCCGATGCGATCGCACCGACGCTGCAGCGCGTCCTCGACGACTGGGCGTTCTACGCGCCGCAACTGCGCGACCTTTACGACGCGCTGAACCACGGCCGCGCACGCAACGCGTTCGCGTTCGATCCGGCGAACTGCATGGCGCCGCTGCCGCGCGCGTTCCAGTGGGCCGACGGCTCCGCGTACGTGAACCACGTCGAGCTCGTGCGTCGCGCGCGCGGCGCCGAGATGCCGCCGGAGTTCTGGACCGATCCGCTGATGTACCAGGGCGGCAGCGACGATTTCCTCGGCGCGCGCGACGACATCGTGTGTCCGTCCGAGGAATGGGGCATCGACTTCGAGGCCGAAGTCGCGGTGATCACCGGCGACGTGCCGATGAGCGCGTCGCCGGACGACGCGCTGAAGGCCGTGCGGCTCGTCACGCTCGTGAACGACGTGTCGCTGCGCAACCTGATTCCGGCCGAACTCGCGAAGGGCTTCGGCTTCTTCCAGAGCAAGCCGGCCACCGCGTTCGCACCGGTCGCGGTGACGCTCGACGAGCTCGGCGACGAATGGCGCGAAGGCCGCGTGCACCGGCCGATGGTCGTCCACTGGAACGGCAGGAAGGTCGGCCAGCCCGACGCGGGCACCGACATGGTGTTCCACTTCGGCCAGTTGATCGCGCACGCGGCGAAGACGCGTAACCTGCGTGCCGGCTCGATCGTCGGCTCGGGCACGGTGTCGAACAAGGACGCGAAGCGCGGCTACTGCTGCATCGCCGAGAAGCGCTGCCTCGAGACGATCGAGCACGGCGCGCCGCAGACCGGATTCATGCGCTACGGCGACACCGTGCGCATCGAGATGTTCGACGCGGCCGGCAAGTCGATCTTCGGCGCGATCGAGCAGGCGGTCGCGCCGCCCGACGGCGCGGCCTGACGCAGACGCGCCAGTCGATGCGAAACCCGGCCCCGGCCCGCGCGCCGGGTTTCGCCTGATGTTTGCCCGCGCGGGCTTGGCTACACTCGATTCAGGCGCTTCAGGCGTCTCGAGAACCCGGGAGCTGCGCATGGCCGATCTCGCCGCATACGGCGGTTACGAAGCACTGAAGGTGACACGCCGCGATCACGGCGTGCTCGACATCGTGATGAGCGGCGAGGGCGCGAACCGCAGCGGCCTCGCGACTGCGAACGAGCGCATGCATCGCGAGCTCGCCGACATCTGGCGCGACGTCGACCGCGATCCCGACACGCGCGTCGCGGTGATCCGCGGCGAGGGCAAGGGCTTTTCGGCGGGCGGCGATCTCGCGCTCGTCGAGGCGATGGCGAACGACTTCGACGTGCGCGCGCGCGTGTGGCGCGAGGCGCGCGACCTCGTCTACAACGTGATCAACTGCAGCAAGCCGATCGTGTCCGCGATGCACGGCCCGGCCGTCGGCGCGGGGCTCGTCGCCGGGCTGCTCGCCGACATCTCGATCGCCGCGAAGGACGCGCGCATCATCGACGGCCATACGCGGCTCGGCGTCGCGGCCGGCGATCACGCGGCGATCGTGTGGCCGCTGTTGTGCGGGATGGCGAAGGCGAAGTACTACCTGCTGCTGTGCGAACCGGTGAGCGGCGAGGAGGCCGAGCGGATCGGCCTCGTGTCGCTCGCGGTCGAGCCGGCCGACCTGCTGCCGAAGGCGTACGAAGTCGCGGAGCGGCTCGCGCACGGATCGCAGTCGGCGATCCGCTGGACCAAGTACGCGCTGAACAACTGGCTGCGCAGCGCCGGGCCGACGTTCGATACGTCGCTCGCGCTCGAATTCATGGGCTTCTCCGGGCCCGACGTGCAGGAAGGCATCCGCTCGCTGCGCGAGCGGCGCCCGCCCGACTTCCCCGGCGACGCACCGTTCTGACGCGCGTTATGATCGAACCAAAGGCGGCCGCTCGATCCGTGCCGGCCGCTTCGCTCCCCCAGTCAACCAGGACGCCCGTATGACGACCGATGCCCCCGGCTCCAATCCTTTCGCCGGCTTTGCCGGTTTCAAGCCTGCCGACATGCTCGACCGGATGTGGGACATGATGCGGATGACGCCGTTCGGCGGGATGGCGTCGTTTCCCGGCACCGCGTCGGGGCTGCCGCCTTCGCTGTCGAGCATGTCCGACATGATGGCGCCGCTCACGAGCGTCGAGGAACTCGACAAGCGGATCACCGATCTGCGTGCGGTCGAGCAATGGCTCAAGCTCAATCTCGGGATGCTGCAGTCCGCGATCCAGGCACTCGAGGTGCAGCGCGCGACGCTCGCGACGCTGCGCGCGTTCGGCGCGTTCGCGCAAAGCTCGATGTCGGCGGCCGAGGAGGCCGCGGTTGCGGCCGCGCAAGCGGCGTCCGCGCCGCGCGCCGACGCGCAGCAAGCGCCGGACGCCGCCGCCGCGGACGCGCCGCCGGCTGGCGACACCGCGCAACAGGCGTTCGATCCGGCCGGCTGGTGGAATCTGCTGCAGGCGCAGTTCAACCAGCTCGCGAGCCTCGCGATGACGCAGCCGGGGGCGCAGCCCGCGGCACCGGACGACGCTGCACCGCCCGAGCAGGCCGCACCGGCCGCGCGGACGGCACAGCCCGCGCCGGCCGCGGCCGCCGCGCCGCGCAAGCCGGCCGCGAAGCGCGCGAAGCCGGCCGATTCGGCCGCGGCGCGCGCGGCAGCCGCTTCGTCGCCCGAAACGCGTCCGCCGAAGCGCTCGACGTGATGCGAACCGGATAGCAGGTCGATCATGCGGCTCGCGCTCGTGCTGATGGGAGGCGGCGCACGCGCCGCCTATCAGGTCGGCGTGCTGAAGGCGCTGGCCGAAATCGCGCGCGAGGCCGATCCGAACCGGCAGACGGTGCCGTTCACGGTGGTCTGCGGGTCATCGGCCGGCGCGATCAATGCGACGTCGATCGCAAGCCATGCTGACGACTTTTCGCACGGCGTGCGGCGCCTGCTCGAATTCTGGGAGCCGCTGCGCGCGGACTACGTGTATCGCACCGACTGGCTCGGCATCGCGGCGGCGGGCGCACGCTGGCTCGCGACGATGACCTTCGGCTGGGCGGCGCGCCGCTCGCCGCGCGGGCTGCTCGACAACGCGCCGCTCGCGCACCTGCTGCAGCGCGAGCTGAGCTTCCACCGGATCGAGCAGATGCTCGAGGCCCGCCTGCTGCATGCGCTGTCGGTGACGGCGCTCAGCTATTCGAGCGGCCGGCACCTGACCTTCTACCAGGCCGCCGAACCGATCCAGGCATGGCGGCGCGCGCAGCGCACCGCGCGGCTCGTCGATCTGTCGGCGTCGCACCTGCTCGCGTCGTCGGCCATTCCGTTCGTGTTCCCGGCCGTGCCGCTCGTGCTCGACGGCCAGATCGAATACTTCGGCGACGGGTCGATCCGGCAGGTCGCGCCGCTGTCGCCGGCGATCCACTTCGGCGCGGACCGGATCGTCGTCGTCGGCGCGGCCGATCCGCGGCCCGAAATTCCCGCCGCGAACGGCTCGGGGCTGGTGCGCGGTTACCCGACGCCCGCGCAGATCGGCCAGCAGGTGCTCGCGAGCGTGTTTCTCGACTCGATCGGCTCGGACATCGAGCGGATCGAGCACATCAACCGGATGATCGAGCATTTGCCGCACCAGGTCGAAGTCGACAGTGGCTGGCGGCACGTCGACGTGCTCGCGATCGCGCCGTCCGAGCGCATCGAATTGATCGCCGCGAAACACCTGAAGCAGATGCCGGCGACGATGCGCGGGCTGCTCGGCGCGATCGGCGGCAGCCAGCCGGCCGGCGCGTCGTTCGCGAGCTACCTGTTGTTCGAGGAGGCGTTCACGCGCGAGCTGATCGAACTCGGCTACCGCGACGGGCGCGCGCAGCGCGACACGCTGGCGGACTGGATCGCCCGGGCCGACGGCGGCAGTGCGCCGGCGGCCGGCACGCCGCCCGAAGGCGGTCTCGCGACAGGCGAAATACGGGTCTGACCGACAGGCCCGGGCAGGCCCGAAAGCGACCCAGCTTACATTTCGGTTGCGTTTTCGCGACGGGGCCTGCGACCGATCGCCGCACCGCCGTTGGCGGCCCGCGACCGGTTCCGCGTCTCGGAACCGTCATGTGTGCGTGCTATCATGGCCGCCGCCGTATACACCATATCGAGCAGCCCGCCGGTCCGGCGGTCGCACGGGAACCCGTCCGGGGACCGCGTGGCGCCGGGCGGGCTCGCCACCGAGCCGGCCTGCGCCGGCCCCCACATCAGGCACGCGCGGTCGGTTCCGTTCGAGCGGAGCGGGGTCGCGGCGTGCTTCAAGGCGGCTACGCGGCCGCCCGGCTGCCGAACGCGGAATCTGCGTCCGGGGGCTGGATTCACGCGTAAAATTAGAGTCTTGGCTGCAAAAAGCGCGTTCGCGCGCCCGCGCGGCAACAGTCACGTTTAGAGAAGTCGCATTGCGCAGAACAGGGGTGGGACCATCATGAACACCATGCTTTATCCGGAACTTTACAGGTCGCTCGAAGCTGTCCGCTGGGACATGGAGAAGGACATTCCGTGGGACAAGTTCGACGCTTCGCTGCTCACCGACGAGCAGGCGAAGACGATCAAGATGAACGCGATCACCGAATGGTCGGCGCTGCCCGCGACGGAAATGTTCCTGCGCGACAACCAGCACGACAGCGACTTTTCCGCGTTCATGAGCGTGTGGTTCTTCGAGGAGCAGAAGCATTCGCTCGTGCTGATGGAATACCTGCGCCGCTTCCGGCCGGAAATGGTGCCGACCGAAGAGGAACTGCACGCGGTGCGCTTCGCGTTCGACCCGGCGCCGCCGCTCGAGACGCTGATGCTGCACTTCTGCGGCGAGATCCGCCTGAACCACTGGTATCGCTGCGCGGCCGACTGGCACACCGAACCGGTCATCAAGCACATCTACGAAACGATCTCGCGCGATGAAGCGCGCCACGGCGGCGCTTACCTGCGCTACATGAAGAAGGCGCTGAACAACTGCGGCGACGTCGCGCGCGCGGCGTTCGCGAAGATCGGCGTGCTGATGGCGTCGGCGCGCCGCACCGAGAAGCCGCTGCACCCGACCAACCTGCACGTGAACCAGGCGCTGTTCCCGCGCGACACCGTGCAGTCGCGCCTGCCCGATCCGGAATGGCTCGAGCGCTGGCTCGACGAGCAGATCCGGTTCGACGGCGAGTGGGAAAAGAAGGTCGTCGAGCGGATCCTGCACAACCTGTCGATCCTGTTCGAGCGAACCTTCGCGACCGCGCAGGAACTGAACCGCTATCGCAAGGAAGTCACCGGCCGCCTGCAGTCCGAAAGCGGCCCGTCGTCGGCCGCGCAACCGGCCTGAGGCCGCGCGGCGTCGCAGCCGGCGTGAAGCGCCGCCGGCCGCGCTCGCCGCCCCGTATTCCCGCATGAAGCCCGCCCGGCGATCCGGCGGGCTTTTTATCTGGCGCCGCCGTGTTCCGTCGCGACGTGCACCGCGCGCCGCTCACGCCATCCGAAATCCATCATGCCCGCTACCTTCGAACGCAAGCTGATCACCCGTGACGCCCTGGTTGCGCTGCGCGCTTCGCTGCCTTCGCCCGTCGTGTTCACGAACGGCGTGTTCGACATCCTGCACCGTGGCCACGTCACCTATCTCGCCGATGCGAAGGCGCTCGGCGCATGCCTGATCGTCGGCGTGAACAGCGATGCGTCGGTGCGCATGCTCGGCAAGGGCGACGACCGGCCGATCAACCGCGAGGAAGACCGCATGGCGCTGCTCGCGGCGCTGGAAAGCGTCGACTGGGTCGTGAAGTTCGAGGAGAAGACGCCGGTATCGCTGATCGAGGCCGTCCGTCCGGACATTCTCGTGAAGGGCGGCGACTACGACATGGACGCGCTGCCGGAATCGGCGATCGTGCGCGGCTGGGGCGGGCGGGCGCTCGCGATTCCGTTCGAGCACGACCGCTCGACCACCGCGCTGCTGAAGAAGGTGCGCGCGCAGCAGTCCTGATGCGGGTGCCGCGCCGTCAGGGCGCGGATGCCGCGAACGGCTCGGCCGGGACGGCCGGCGCGCCGATCGGGCCGCCGATCACCGGCTGATCGGCCGCCTGCGCGAGCGGCATCGCATGCAGCGCCTCGGGCCGCACCTGCCGGGACAGCACGCCCGGTTCGCGCGGACCGGCCGCCGGCAGCGGCCCGAACACGCCGCGCACGGCGACGAACGCGAGCAGGTTCGCGAGAAAGAGAACAGCGATCAGCCAGCGCAGCATCGTCGACACTCCTCGTCGTTGTTCAGTCGTTCAGTCGTTCGGTCGTTCAGTCGGCGCGATGCCGGCCGGTTTGACGTCAATCCTGCGCCGCCGCTTCCGCGGCGATCAGCGCAAGCCCGGACAGGATCAGCGCGTCGTGCCGCGTATGCGGCAGCGTCAGCGCACGCGCGACGTCGTCGGCCGCACCGCCTGCCAGCACGAGCCGCACGGGGGCTTGCCACGCATCGGCGAGATCGCGCCACGCGCGTTCGATCAGCCCCGCCTGCGCGTACAGGCAGCCGGCCGACAGCGAGCGCGGCGTATCGACCTGGAACGGCTCGGCCTGCGCGCCCGCGAGCAGCCCGCTCGCGAAGTCGGTGGTCAGCGTCGGCAATTGCGCGGTGTGCGTGCCGAGCGCGCGCATCATCAGCGCCCAGCCCGGCGCGATCAGCCCGCCGGTGAAACGACCGTCCGCACGCAGCGCTTCGAGCGTCGTCGCCGTGCCGAACGTCGCGATCAGCAGATGCTCGCCCGGAAACGCCGCATGCGCGCCGATCAAACCGGCCCAGCGATCGCTGCCGAGCTGTTCGGGCGTCGTATAGCCGTTCGTCACGCCGCATTGCGCGGGGCGCGAGCGGATCGTCGTGCGCGGCAGGCCGGGCCAACGGGCGTCGAGCAGCGCGTCGAGCCGGGCGGCCACGTCGGCACCCGCGACGTTCGAGATCCATGCGCCGCGGGGACGCGGCACGGCCGACCAGTCGGGGTCGGCGCCGCCGTCGCGCGTATGGCCGAACGCGCCGGTGTCGACGAGCGTGCGCTGCGCGTCGGCGAGCGCCCACTTGATCCGGCTGTTGCCGGCGTCGATCAGCAGATGCGGTTCGTTCATTGCGCTTCGCGCAGCGATACGTCGCCGGCCGCGATCGCCCGCACGCCATCGGGCGTGTCGAGCAGCAGCTGGCCGGTCGCGTCGATGCCGGTCGCGATGCCGCGCACGCGTTCGACACCCTGTTCGAGCAGCACGACTTCGCGCCCCGCGTATGCGTGCAGCGCGTGCCAGCGCGGCAGGAACGGCGCGAGCCCGTCGGTGCCGAACTGCGCGAGGGCGGGGGTGAGCGCGTTCAGCGCGGCGGCGAGCGTATCCGTGAGGTTGGCCGATGCGCACGCCGCCGACAGCGCGGCCGGCGGCAGCCCGCTCGCGAGCGTCGCTTCGCGCGCGCGCAGCGCGTCGACCTGCGCGGCGACGGCTTCCGCGCCGCGCACGTTGATGCCGAAGCCGATCACGACGGCGGTCGCGTCGGCGGTGGTCCAGACGGTTTCGATCAGGATCCCGGCGAGCTTGCCGACGATGCGCGGCGTGCCGTCGTCGGTGACCGTCAGCAGCAGGTCGTTCGGCCATTTGAGCGCGACGCGCGTGCGGGCGTCGAGCGGCAGCGCGGCGAGCCCTTCCGCGAGCGCGACGCCGATCGCGATGCTGAGGCCGCCGAGCGCGTCCACGGGGCGCGGCACGATGCAGCCGACCGAGCACAGCAGCGCGTTGCCGGGCTGCGCGAACCACGGGCGGCCTTGCCGGCCGCGGCCGGCCGTCTGCTCGAACGCGACGCGCACGAGCGGCGCGGGCAGCGCGTTCGCGGCGCGCGGCAGCGCCTTGAGGCGCGTCGCGACGTCGGCGTTGGTCGAGCCGGTGGCGGCAACGATGTCGAGCGGCCACGCGCGCGGCGCGGCATCCAGGTGCGCCTCGAGCCGGTTGCGCGCGATGTGCGCGTCGCCGGAATCGGGCGTGTCGGAGGAGGTGGGGGCGTTCATGGTGGCTATTGTAGCGACAGGGGCGGAACGGGCGCTTGGAAGCACCGGCAGCAATATCGACGGTGATGGCCGCGCATCCGGCGCGGCTACCTGTTTTTCAGGCTCGGCTTGCACGGATGCGCGAATGCTCGCGGTCGGTGTCCTGCTGGACCGCGGGCCTGTTGCCGCTTGCGCCTGCCGAACCCGGCACGGTCGCGTACCGCCGCCGGCCGGCATCTTGAATTTGGAGACCGGCACGACTACGTTCGAAGTATCCGCTCTGGCGGCGCGTTCGACGGCGTTGCCGGCAGTAACGCAGACGAATCGGCGCGCGCCGGCGCGTCCTCGTCGTTGCCGCATCGACGGAAATGGCGATGAACCCGCTTCATTCGGGTTCGAGCCCGTCCAGCCTGTTCGAGCGCCTTCACCGCAAGACGCGCCGGATCGCCGATGCCGCCGGGCTCCCGACGACGTGTGCCTGTCGCCGGCTGATGGACTCGCTCGAGTCGGCATGGTCGGCGGTGCGAGCGGGTACGTCGCATAGGCACCGGCGCTGATGCGGCGGCCGACCGTTTTCAAGGAGGTGGCCATGCAACTCCACATGCATTCGCACCATTACGTGCGCCGCATTCCGGTGTGGCGAGCCGCCGTGATCGGCGGGTGCGTGGCTGGCGCGGTTTTCCTCGTCGTCCAGGTCGTCGCGGCGGCAATCATCGGACACGACGCGTGGGCGCCGCTGCGCATGATCGCGGCCATCTACTTCGGCGATGACGCGCTCGCGCCGTCGGCCACGGTCGAAGTGGGGACGCTGCTGGCCGCGCTGGGCGTGCACTTCGCGTTGTCGATCGTATTTGCGCTGGTCCTGGCCGTGATCATTGCGTGTTTCAGCCTGGATTCGAGCATCGGGATGGCCAGCGTGGCGGGGGCCGTATTCGGCGTGCTGCTGTACTTGGTCAACTACTACGGCATGACACAGTTGTTCCCGTGGTTCGCCGACGCGCGAGGCTGGGTGAGCGCGCTCGATCACATCGTCTTCGGACTGGTCGTGTCCGACTCGTACATGCGTCTGGAACGACCCGCGCGGAGCGGCGCCGCCTGACGCCGGATGCCGCGATGGCACCCGGCCAGGCGGCTCGCGCGCATCACGGCGCGATGACCGGGTGCTTCAGCGCATGCGCGGTTTCGATCCACTGCGCGTGGAATTCGTCCGCGTCGGGCTTGAGCCCCAGCTCGCCGTTGCGATACGCCATCGCGAGCGTCTGCACGGCTTCCGGCAGTTCGTGTTCCGCCGCCCGGCGATACAGCGCGAGCGCGCGCGCTTCGTCGCGCGGCACGCCGCTGCCTTCGCGGTACGCGTTCGCGAGCATGAAGTCCGCGGCCGGAAGGTCCGCGCGCGACGCGAACTCGAACCAGTGCGCAGCCTGCACCGGATCGGCCGCGATCCCGTAGCCGCTGCGATAGATCAGCCCGAGGTAATACGCGGCGGCCGGATCGCCCTGTCCGGCCGCTGCGCCGAGCAGCGCGCGGGCGCGTGCGTAATCCTTCGGGATGTCGCCGCTGCCGAGCAGCAGAGCCTTGCCGAGTGCCAGCTTCGCACGCCGCGCGGCCGGCGTGTCGGCACGGCCGTCCGCCTGCGCGGCGGTTTCGAGCCAGCCGCGTCCCTCGTCGCGCAGCCCCGGCTCGCGCGCATCGACGAGCGCGATGCCGAGCGCCGCCTGCGCGTCGCCCGACCCGCGGCGCGCGAGGGCGCGCAACTGCGCGAGCGCGTGCGGCTCGACGGCCTGCGCGACCATCGCCTGCCATTCGTCGAGCTGCGCGGCGCTCGGCGCGGGGCCGGCGGCGCGCCAGCCGGTCGCGGCGACCACGGCCGCGACGGTCACGGCCGCCGCCGCGAGCAACGCGGCCGGCGGGAGTTTCGCGCGCAGCACGCGCCGCGCGGCGGCGGTGAAGCCGGCCTCGGCCGGCCGCATCGTCCGGATCGGTTGCATCGCGGGTCTCGTGGTCATTGCGTGAGGTCGATCTCGTAGATGGCGAGGTTCTTGCCCGAGCCGTCGTCGGCCGCGACCTGCGTGAGGCCGCTCAGGCCGGCAGCCGCCGCGTCGCCGAGCCGGTTCGGCGCGGACGTGAACCGCACGTGCGCGACCGAGCTCGCGAGCTTCGTGAAGCGCCAGCTGCGCTGCGCGCCGTCGGCCGCGCGCGTGATCGCGCCGCGTTTCTTGATGAACGCGATCAGCACGTCGCGGTTCGCGTCGGGCGACGCGAAGATCGTCTTGCTGCCGTCGAGGCCCGGGAAGTTGCCGCCGCCGCTCGCGCGGTAGTTGTTGGTCGCGACGATGAACTGCGCGTTCGGGTCGATCGGCGCGCCCTTGTACGTCAGGTTCCTGATCCGGCTGCCGACCGGCTGCGTGACGTCGATCTCGTACGCGAGATCGGCGGACGTGAACATGTCGAAGTTGTAGCCGGGGAAGCTGCTGACGAGCGGCTGCACGGTCGCCTGGGTCGGGTCGATCGTGTTGAAGCGTTTCGCGGCCGTCTCGAGCCAGTTCTTCACGTCGCTGCCGCTCACCTTCACCGCGTACACGGTGTTCGGATACAGGTACAGGTCGGCCGCGTTGTTGATCGCGAGCGCGCCGGGCGCGACGTCGGTGTAGTCGCTGCCGCCGCCGAAGCCGCTCTTGAACGGCGCGCTGACCGACAGCACCGGCAGCGACGCGTATTGCGGCAGGTTCGCCTGCACGTAGGTCTTCACGTAGTCGGCCTGCGCCTCGTTGACGATCTGGATCGCGCCCGGATCGCCGACGTCGGCGAAGTACGAGTTCATCCGGTAGTCGGTCGAGCCGATCGGCGTCTTCACGTAGTCGATCGTCGCCTGGTGCTCGGCGGCGATCGCGGCGGACACCGACGGATCGGCGGCGACGTAGCTCTTGTCCGCGTTCTGGATCGGCCGCGCCTCGACGGTCGTCTGCGACTTGTCGACGCTCCAAGTCTTGCCGTCGAACTTAAGACCGAGCTTGATCACGCCGAGATGCTTGCCCCAGTAGTTGGCCATCACGGTCGGCACGCCGTTGACGGTGCCCTTCGCCTTGTCGACGCCCGGCAGGTTGAACTGCGCCACGGTGCTGTTCGCGTCCGGGAACACCTGGTGCGAGTGGCCGATCAGCATCGCGTCGATGCCGGGCACCTTCGACAGCCACCAGCTGCCGTTCTCCATCGTCGGCGAGTACGCGGTGTTGTCGAGGCCGCCGTGCGAGATCGCGACGACGAGGTCGGCGCCCTTCGCGCGCATCTCCGGAATGTACTTCTCGGCCGCTTCCTTCAGGCCGGTCGTGTAGACCTTGCCGTCGAGCCAGCGCTTGTCCCAGCTCATGATCGCGGGCGGCGTGAAGCCGATGATGCCGATCTTCACCGGCGCGCTGACGGTCTTGCCGTCGGGCGTGACGGCCGTCACCGTGCGGGTGAGGATCGTGTACGGCGTGAACAGCGGCGCGTTGGTCCTCGCGCTGATCACGTTCGCGAGCACCTGCGGGAAGTTCGGGCCCGCGCACTTCTTCTGCTGTGCGGGGGCCGGCAGCCCGTCGACGTCGAACGTGTTGCCGGTCACCTGCGACAGGTACGGCAGCCCGTAGTTGAACTCATGGTTGCCGATCCCGCCGCCGTCGAACTTCGCGGCGTTCATCACCTTGTAGATCGCGAGCGTCTGGTCGCAGCCGATCGGGTTCACGAGCGCCTGGTAGTCCGACAGCGCGGTGCCCTGGATCGTGTCGCCGTTGTCGAGCAGCAGCGTGTTCGGGTACTGCGCGCGCGCCTGCGCGATCAGCGTCGACACGCGCTCGAAGCCGAGCGACTTGTCGGCGGCGAGCTTGAAATAGTCGTACGACAGCACGTTGGTGTGCAGGTCGGTCGTTTCGAGCAGCGCGAGCGTCGTGGTCGTGCCGGCGGGCGCCTGGGCCTGCGTCTGCGATGACGGCGGAGCGGTGACGTCGTCGCCGCCGCAACCGGCGAGGGCGAAGGCGAGGCTGGCGAGCGCGGCGGCGGCGGTCGCGCGGCGGCGGGAAAGCGGGGGGAGACGCATCGATTGTCCTGTTCGGTGTTCTGTTCTATGAATCGCGAGGCGCGCCGCGAGATGGCGGCGCGGGCGCCGACGGCCTGACGTGCGGCGCGTGAGAGTATCGAAAGGAAACGTGACGGAAGAATGAAAGGTCGCGCGCCCGGCATGCCGGTCCGGCGGCGAACGGTGCGCCGTGGCGGGCCGGGCACCCGCAACAGGATGCCCGCGGCCCGACGCGCTGGCCACGCGCTCCCGGCCGCGCGCCCCGACGGCAATCCTCACGTCGCGGCGCCGGGCGGTTCGCTACAATGGCCGCTGTCATCCTTTTGCAAACAATCCGCCCTTGGACTTCGAGACTCCTCCCGGCCTGTCGGTCGACGCCGGCGGCCAGGGTCAGACGGTGCGCCTGTACGGCCAATGGACCGCCCTCGCGCTTGCGCGCAACCGCGGCGCGGTCGCGCGCCGCATCGCGGGCATCGCGTCCGGGCGCGTGAACGAATGGGATCTGTCCGGCATCGAGCGACTCGACCACGTCGGCGGCCAGGCGCTGTGGCGCGTGTGGGGCCGCAAGCTGCCGGCCGGCGTCGAGCTGTCCGCCACGCAGCGCACGATCTTCGAGCGGATCGAACGCCTCGACAGCCAGCGCGAGGCGCCCGAGCGCGTCGTGCGGTTCGATCCCGTCACGCGCCTCGGCCAGGCGATCTTCGCGTTCGCCGAACACCTGCAGGGCGGCATCGCGATGTTCGGCCTCGTGATCCTCGATGCGCTGTCGGTGCTGCGCCGCCCGCAGACGATGCCGTGGAAGGAAACCTCGGCGAACATCTACAGCGCCGGCGCGCAGGCGCTGCCGATCACCGCGCTGGTCGCGTTCCTGATCGGCATCGTGCTGAGCTACCTGTCCGCGCAGCAGCTGCAGATGTTCGGCGCGAACCGCTACATCGTGAACATCCTCGGGCTGTCGGTGATCCGCGAGCTGGGGCCCGTGCTGTCGGCGATCCTCGTCGCGGGCCGCTCGGGGTCGGCGATCACCGCGCAGATCGGCGTGATGCGCGTGACCGAGGAACTCGACGCGATGCGCGTGATGGGCATCCCGCACGGGCTGCGGCTGATCCTGCCGCGCGTGCTCGCGCTCGGCGTCGCGATGCCGCTGCTCGTGATGTGGACCAACATCATCGCGCTCACCGGCGGCGCGCTCGCCGCGAAGCTGGTGCTCGGCATCGACGTCAACTATTTCGTGCGCTCGCTGCCGGGCGTCGTGCCGATCGCGAACCTGTACATCGGCATCGGCAAGGGCGTCGTGTTCGGCATGCTGATCGCGCTGGTCGCCTGTCATTTCGGTTTCCGGATCAAGGCGAACTCGCAGAGCCTCGGCGAAGGGACGACGACCTCGGTCGTCTCGTCGATCACGGTCGTGATCCTCGCCGACGCGGTGTTCGCGATCCTGTTCCAGAACGTGGGGCTCGGATGAACGCGTCGAACGAACCGGCGGCCGGTGCCGCCAGCGCGCATGCCGCGGCAATCGGCGCAGGCTCGGTCGGCACGCCGCCGGGCGCCGCCGTGCCCGGCGACGACCTCGTGATCGAGGTGCGCAACCTGACGAAGCGCTACGGGCGCAACATCATTCACCAGAAGCTCGATTTCGACGTGCGGCGCGGCGAGATCGTGGCGATCGTCGGCGGCTCGGGCTCGGGCAAGACGACGCTGGTGCGGCAGATCCTCGGCCTCGAGCGGCCGACGTCGGGCACGATCAAGGTGTTCGGCGAGGACACGTCGAAGATCGACGACGCGACCGCGCGGATGATGCGCACGCGCTCGGGGATGCTGTTCCAGCAGGGCGCGCTGTTCTCGTCGATGACGGTGTTCGACAACGTCGCGCAGCCGTTGCGCGAGCTCGGCCGCGTGCCGCCCGACCTGCTGCACGACATCGTGATGCTGAAGCTCGAGATGGTCGGGCTGCCGTGCAAGCACGCGTCGAAGATGCCGGCCGCGCTGTCGGGCGGGATGGTGAAGCGGGTCGGCATCGCGCGCGCGATCGCGCTCGAGCCGGAGCTGCTGTTCCTCGACGAGCCGACCGCCGGCCTCGACCCGCAGGCGTCCGACGAATTCGTCGAGCTGATCGCGACGCTGCACCGCACGCTCGGGCTGACGGTCGTGATGGTGACGCACGATCTCGACACGATGGTCGCGCTGTCGACGCGCGTCGCGGTGCTGGCCGACCGCAAGGTGCTGGTCGCGGCCCCCGTCGAGGAGGCCGCGAACGTCGACCATCCGTTCATCCACGAATATTTCCTGGGGCTGCGCGGGCGCCGCGCACTGCAGGCGCTGCCGCCCGAGCGGCGCGCGAAGCTGCCGAAGGCGGCCCTCGAACCGGCGCCGTCGAGCGTCGATCTGTAAGCAAGGCAAGAAGCAAGGAACCCGCGAATGGAAAACAAATCACATGCGTTCTGGGCCGGCCTGTTCACGATCGCGCTGACGCTCGCGATCGCGGGCACCGTGTTCTGGTTCAACGTCGACCGTACCGTGCGCGTGCCGTACGACCTGCTCGCGCGCACCAACGTGACGGGCCTGTTCCCCGATGCGGCCGTGCGTTTTCGCGGCCTCGACGTCGGCAAGGTGCAGTCGATCGGCTTCGATCGCGCGCATCCGGGCCAGATCCGGATCCGGATCCTCGTCGATCGCGACGCGCCGATCACGCAGTCGACCTACGGCAGCCTCGGCTTCCAGGGCGTGACGGGCATCGCGTTCGTGCAGCTCGAGGATACGGGGCGCGACCTGGCGCCGCTGCCGTCGTCGCCGAAGGCGATCGCGCAGATCCCGATGCGGCCGAGCCTGTTCGACCAGATCCAGGAGCGCGGCGACGTGCTGCTGCGGCAGCTCGAGCTGGCGGCGAAAAGCGCGAACGCGCTGATGTCGCCGGAGATGCGCGAGCAGCTGCGCGCGACGGCCGAAAGCCTGCAGCATGCGGCGGACGGCGCGGCGACGCTGTCGAAGCAGCTCGCGCCGGCGGTGGCCGCGCTGCCGGAGACGATGCACCAGGTCGATCGCGCGATGGCATCGGCGAACACGCTGCTGCAGCCGAACGGGCCGCTCGTGTCGAACCTGAACAAGGCCGGCTCGGCTGCCGAGCAGGTCGGCGTCGCGCTGAACGACCTGAACGCGCGGGTCCAGTACGACACGCTGCCGCGTTTCAACGCGCTGGCCGGCAGCGTCGGCGATGCGTCGCGGCAATTGAAGGACGTCGCCGGTGAACTCGGCCGCAACCCGCGCAGTCTGTTGTTCGGCTCGCCCGGTTCCGCGCCCGGGCCCGGCGAGGCGGGCTTCGTCTGGCCGGGGGCGGGTGCCGCGGCCGGGAAATGAAGCGCATCGCCAGCCCGCCGCTCGACCGCCCCGGTGCGAGACCGGGCCATGACGCCATCGAAACCGGAAACATCATGCAGGAACATGCCATGCCACGAATCCTTGACCGCGCGCTGCGTCCGGCCGCGACCGCGCTCGCGGTGCTGACGCTCGCGTGTGCCGCCGGCTGCGCCGGCAACGCCGCGGCGCTGTCGAACGTCCGCTACGACCTCGGGCCGGCCGCATCGGTCGTCACGGCCGGCACCGGGCCCGCGCTGAAGGTGCTCGACGTCGCCGCGCCCGACGCGCTCGACACGGACAAGTTCGTCTACCGCCTCGCGTATGCGGATGCGCAGCGCATGGCCGTCTATCGCGACAGCCGCTGGACCGCGCCACCCGCACAACTGCTCACGCAGCGGCTGCGCGGCGCGCTGTCGTCGCGCGGCGCGGTGCTCGAAGGCACCGACGGCGTGCGCGCGCCGACGCTGAAGGTCGACCTGAACGAATTCGAGCAGGTGTTCGACGGGCAGTCGCAGAGCCACGGCGCGGTCACCGCGCGCGCGACGCTGATGCAGGACGGCAAGGTGCTCGGCCAGCGCACCTTCGTCGCGCGCGCGCCGTCGAGCACGCCCGATGCGGAAGGCGGCGCGCGTGCGCTCGCGGCCGCGAGCGACGAGCTCGTGTCGCAGATCGCCGCGTGGGTCGGCGTGCAGGCGTACGCGGGCAACCCGTGACGCACCGCGCGCAGCCGCGATGAGCGCGCCGGGCACGTCGCGCGCGTCGTCGCTGGCGCGGCAGGCGTTCGCCGCGTATGCGGCGCTCGTCGTCTATGCATCGCTGTATCCGTTCGACGGCTGGGTGTCGCTCGGCATCGGGCCGTTCGACTATCTGTTCGCGCCGATGCAGCGCTATGTGACCGCGTTCGACGTGGTCACCAACGTGCTCGGCTACCTGCCGTTCGGCGCACTCGGCGTGCTCGCGCTGCATCCGCGCTGGCGCGGCGTGGCCGCGACGCTGATCGTCGGCGGCCTCGGCGTGCTGCTGTCGGGGTCGATGGAGGCGCTGCAGACCTACCTGCCGACGCGTGTCGCGTCGAATCTCGACCTCGCGGCCAACGCGCTCGGCGCGCTGCTCGGCGCGGCGCTCGCCGCACCGGCCACCGGCGCGCTGCTCGAGCGCGGCGCGCTGCGCCGGCTGCGCTTCGCGTGGTTCGAGCCCGACGGCGCGACGCCGCTGCTGCTCGCCGGACTGTGGCCGTTCGCGATCCTGTTTCCGTCGCCGTTCCTGTTCGGCATCGGCGACTGGCCGGCCGCGCTGTGGGAACGCGCCGACGGCTCGATGCAGGACGCGCTGCTCGCTTGGCTGCCGGCCGCGTGGCGCGTGAGCGAATGGCCGGAGCGTGTCGACGGCTGGCTGTCCGACGCCGCGTGGGAAGCCGCGCTCGGCGGGTTGATGCTGTTCGCCGCGCTGGCGATCGCGTCGCTCGCGATGCGCGAGCGCGCGCCGCGCGTGCGGCTCCTGATCGGGTTCGTCGCCGCGACGCTCGCGCTGAAGGCGGCCGCGACCTTCATGCAGTCGAGCACCGGCCTCGTCGTCGTGTGGGCGACGCCCGGTGCGCGGCTCGGCATCGAGCTCGGCTTCGCGGCGGCCCTGCTCGCATTGCGCGTGCCGGCCGCGTGGCGCGCGCTGCTCGCGGCGCTCGCGCTGCTGGCCGGCGTGGCGCTCGTCAACCTGCTGCCCGTCAACCCGTTCTTCGACTTCACGCTGTCGGGCTGGCGGCAGGGCCGCTACGTGCACTTCAACAGCATCGCGCGCTGGCTCGCGTGGATCTGGCCCTACGCGGCGCTGATCTGGCTCGGCCAGCGGGTCGAGCGCGCGTGGCTGCCGGCCGCGCCGCGGCGCTGACGCGGCACGCCGGGCAGGGCGGCCACGGTTCGGTCGCGGGCAGCGGCGCGCGCCGCTCGTTATAATCGTCCGCACATCCGTTGCCGCGCGCAACGGCGATCGCCCCTCTTTCCGCCCGGCACCGCGCCGGGCCGCTCGTCACCATCATGGATTCCTACTACCAGCACCACGTCTTCTTCTGCCTGAACCAGCGCGACCCGGGCGCCGAGCGTCCGAGCTGCGCGCAATGCGATGCGCAGACCATGCAGGAATACGCGAAAAAGCGCGTGAAGGAACTCGGCCTCGCGGGGCCCGGCAAGGTCCGCATCAACAAGGCCGGCTGCCTCGACCGCTGCGAGGAAGGGCCCGTGATGGTCGTGTATCCGGAAGGCACGTGGTACACGTACGTCGACCAGGCCGACATCGACGAGATCGTCGAATCGCACCTGCGCGACGGCAAGGTCGTCGACCGCCTGAAGATCTGAGCGGGCCGGTCGAATGAACGTTCATACGCAGAAGTCGCTGATCGCCGGCCCGGTCGGGCAGATCGAAATCGCGGTCGACCTGCCGGACGCCATGCGCGACGGCAGCGTCGCGCCGCGCGGCATCGCGCTCGTCGCGCACCCGCATCCGCTGTTCGGCGGCACGATGGACAACAAGGTCGCGCAAACCCTTGCGCGCACGCTGGTCCAGCTCGGCTACGTGGTGTACCGGTCCAACTTCCGCGGCGTCGGCGCGACCGAGGGCGTGCACGACAACGGCATCGGCGAGGCCGACGACCTGCTCGCCGTGCTCGCGCACATGCGCGCGCAGCCCGCGTATGCGGACCTGCCGCTCGTGCTCGCGGGCTTCTCGTTCGGCACCTTCGTGCTGTCGCATGTCGCGAAGCGGCTGCGCGACGCGGGCGAGACGATCGAGCGGATGGTGTTCGTCGGCACGGCCGCGAGCCGCTGGCAGGTCGCCGAGGTGCCGGAGAACACGCTCGTGATCCACGGCGAAACCGACGACACGGTGCCGATCGCGTCGGTCTACGACTGGGCGCGGCCGCAGGAACTGCCGGTCGTCGTGATCCCCGGTGCCGAGCATTTCTTCCATCGCAAGCTGCACGTGCTGAAGCGCATCATCGTCGACGCGTGGCGTTGATGCGCTGAACCCGGCGTGCGGCGCCGCTGCCGCACGCGTGCGATGTCGCCGCTCGCGCGACATCGCGCCGCATCGTGTCACGGCACGGTCGCCCATGCCCGCTGCGGCGCGGCGCAACCCGACTTGCGCGGCGCCTGCGCACGCCTTTCGCGCGGCTTCGATCACCCTCTCTCGCAGCGAAGCCACGCCATCGTCTCGAAGCCGGCGTGCGGCCGCCCGCGCGACGGTTCCCGAAAACGCCGTTCGCAGCCACGTATAATGGCCGCAATTCGCGTCGCCCGCGGCCCGGCTGGGCCCATGCGGCGCTCGTTTCGCCGCCTGTCCGCCCGCTCGCGACGGCCGCGAACCGAACGCGTCCGCACGAGTCCAACCGGCGCGTTTCGCGCCGTCCGACGCAGTCGGACGAACGCCGGAACGCCCGCCGCCTTGCCGTTCAACCCTTGCGCGTTTCGCGCCGCACTTTCTGCCATCAGCCTGAATCGATCATGCGTCTGTCTCCCCAAGGCCTCAAGTCCCTCGCTTCTTCCATCGCCTTCGGCACCGCCGCGCGCAACGTCGCGCTGGGCGTGATGCTGCCCGTCGCGCTCGCGTCGACGATCGTCGTCGCCGAGGCGAAGCCGGCCGCCAAGGCCAAGGCCGCGCATGCCGCGCCGGCCGCCGCCGCCGAGCAGTTCACCGGCGCACCCGCGACCTTCATGCCGGGCGCGGTGCCGCCGCCGGGCGTGAACGCGCGCTCGTGGGTGCTCGTCGATGCGACGAGCAACACGGTGCTCGCATCGGGCAACGCCGACGAACGCGTCGAGCCCGCATCGCTGACGAAGCTGATGACGGCCTACCTGGTGTTCGAGGCGCTCGACAAGAAGAAGATCTCGATGGAGCAGATCGTCACGCCGAGCGTCGCGGTACGCCGCGTCGGCACCGACGAGTCGCGCATGTTCATCGAGGCGAACAAGCCGGTGTCGGTGCACGACCTCGTGTACGGCATGATCATCCAGTCGGGCAACGACGCCGCGATCGCGCTGGCCGAACTGGTCGGCGGCAGCGAAGGGCAGTTCGTCACGCTGATGAACGACGAGGCGGCGCGCCTCGGCATGAAGGGCACGCACTTCGCCGACGTGAACGGCATGCCCGACCCGAACCACTACACGACGGCCGGCGACCTCGCGAAGCTGTCCGCGCACCTGATCCGCGATTTTCCGCAGTACTACAGCATCTTCTCGGAGAAGGAGTTCAAGTACAACAACATCCGCCAGGGCAACCGCAACCGCCTGCTGTGGCTGGATCCGACGGTCGACGGCCTGAAGACGGGCCATACGCAGGCGGCCGGCTACTGCCTGATCGCGTCGGCGAAGCGCGCGATCCCGGGTGTCGACAGCCAGCGCCGTCTCGTGTCGGTGATGATGGGCGAGCAGAAGGAAGGCGAGCGCACGCAGGACAGCATGAAGATGCTGAACTACGGCTATAGCGCGTTCGACGCGGTGCGCCTGTTCAAGGGCGGCCAGGCGATGTCGACGCCGCGCATCTACAAGGGCAAGGAAAACACCGTGCAGGTCGGCGTGAAGGGTGACCAGTGGGTGACCGTGCCGCGCGGCCTGGGCGACAAGGTCAAGCCGGAAGTCGAGGTCAACGCGCCGCTGATCGCGCCGCTCGCGGAAGGCCAGCAGGTCGGTACCGTGAAGATCGTCGCCGATGGCAAGACGCTGTCGGAGTTCCCGGTCGTCGCGCTGCAGGCCGTGCCGGAAGCGGGTATCTTCGGCCGTATCTGGGACTCGATCCTGCTGATGTTCAGCAAGAAGAAGTAAGCGCGACGGGCCTTTGTTTTCACGACTTCATCCCCATCTGTCATTGTCATGAGCCAAGCCGAATTCGAACCGATCGTCTACCTCAGCGTGTCGTCGCACGAGGAACTGGTGCCGCTGTCGGAAGCCCGCGTGCCGGTGCTCGACCGCGGGTTCATCTTCGGCGATGGCGTGTATGAAGTCGTCCCCGTTTATGCGCATGACGGCGCGCACGTGCCGTTCCGGATCGAACAGCATCTGGAGCGGCTCGCGCGCAGCCTGAAGAAGATCGGCATCGACAATCCGCATGACGCGGCCGGCTGGCGCGCGCTGATCGAGCGCGTGGTCGCCGCGAATGCGGAAGGCCTGGGCGACGGCAATGCGCTCGTCTACCTGCAGGTGACGCGCGGTGTCGCGAAGCGCGGCCACGCGTTCCCGGCGAATACGGTGCCGACGGTGTTCGCGATGACGAGCCCGCTGCGCCTGCCGTCGGACGAGGAGCGCGCGCAGGGCGTGCGCTGCGTGACGGCCGAGGATCGCCGCTGGCTGCATTGCGACATCAAGTCGATTTCGCTGCTCGGCAACGTGCTGATGGCGCAGCATGCGGCCGAACGCGACGCGTTCGAGACGATCCAGCTGCGCGACGACAACGTGACCGAAGGTTCGTCGTCGAACGTGTGGATCGTGAAGAACGGCGAGCTGTACGCGCCGCCGCGCAGCAACAGGATCCTCGAAGGGATCCGCTACGCGCTGGTCGAGCAGCTGGCCGACGAATGCGGCATTCCGTTCGTCGCGCGCGAGATCAGCGAAGCCGAGCTGCGCTCGGCGGACGAGATCATGATCACGTCGGCCACTAAGGAGATTCTGCCCGTCACGTCGCTCGACGACCTGCCCGTGCAGGGCGGCAAGCCGGGCCCCGTGTTCGCGGCGTTGTACGACGCGTACCAGCGTGCGAAGGCACGCGAGTTTGAACAGTTTGACCTAACCCGGAGAAAGTGATGAGCGAACCGACCAAAACCATCGAGGTCACCGGCGCGATCGATGCCCGGAAGGAGTCGCTGCTGGAGTTTCCGTGCGACTTCCCGATCAAGATCATGGGCAAGGCGCACCCGGAGTTCAAGGATACGATCTTCAAGGTCGTGGCCGTCCACGACAACGAGATCGACGTCGAGAAGATCGAGGAGCGTGCCTCGAGCGGCGGCAACTACACCGGCCTCACGATCACCGTGCGCGCCACGAGCCAGCAACAGCTCGACGACATCTACCGCGCACTGACCGGCCATCCGATGGTCAAGGTCGTGCTCTGAGCGCCGCTTTCCATCCTCCTTCCTGCGCGCACTCGGCGGGGGTCTTCCCCGCCGCGCGCCGCGCGTCCAGCTCGTCGCACAGCTGCTGGTACTCCGCGACTTCCTGAAGCAGCCAGGTCCTGAACGCCTGCACGCGCGGCGTGTTCACGAGCGGCGGCGGACACACGAAAAAATAGTGCCACGGGCTCTGCCCGTCGATGTCGAACAGGCGCACGAGGCGCCCGTCCAGCAGATCGTGCACCGCGAGCGAGCGGCGTACCAGCGCGATGCCCTGGCCGTCGATCGCGGCCAGCAGCAGGTTCGACGAATCCTGGTACAGAATCCCCCGTTTCGGCTCGGTCAATGTATCGAGCCCCGCCGCGTCGAACCACGGCCGCCACAGCTCGTCGTCCGAGCGCAGCAGGTTGTAGTGCACGAGATCGGCGGGCGTCTGCGGCAGCTTGCCGCCGTTCAGCGTCGGCGAGCACGCCGGAAAGAACACTTCCTCGAACAGCGGCTCGACGTGCAGCCCCGGATAGCTGCCGGAGCCGAAGCGGATCGCGAGATCGACGTCGTCGCGCGCGAAGTCGGTGAGCGAGTTGGTGGACTGCAGCTCGACGTCGATTTCCGGATGCCGCTCGATGAACGTGCCGATGCGCGGCGTGATGAAGCGCGCGGCGAACGACGACAGCATCGACACCACCAGCCGCCGTCCGCGGTCGCTCGCGCGCACCTCGCGCGTCGCATCGGCGATCTGCATCAGCGCGGTGCGCACCTGCTGCGCGTAGCGCATGCCGGCGTCGGTCAGGCACAGCCGCTTGCCGTTGCGCGTGAACAGCTGCACGCCGAGCTCCTCCTCGAGCGCGCGAACCTGGTGGCTGACCGCGCCGTGCGTGACGTACAGCTCGTCGGCGGCGCGGGAGAAATTCTCGTGACGGGCGGCGGCTTCGAACGCGCGAATCGCGTTCAGCGCAGGCAGCTGGCGGAGGTCCATTTGCTAATTTTCCTCACATCGACGTGAAAATTGGTCGTTTGGTCGGGTGCCTTGAAGTGACTACGATTGTAGCCATCGAAGCATTTATTGGCGGAGTCGATCATGCAAGAAATTTCTTCAAGCATCACGTTCGAAATCCCCGCGGGCGAGACCGTGCCGATGAAGGTGCAGCGCAGCACGCGTCTGACGGTGCAATGCGGGCCGGTGTGGGCGACGCGCAGCAACGACGTCGAAGACTACTTCCTGGTCGACGGCGAGACGCTCCGGCTGCGTCGCGGCGAGCGGCTGTGGCTCAGCGCGGAAGGCCGGCAGGGCGCGCAGGTCGCGTTCTCGGTGTCGCGGCCGGCCGGGGAAGTCGCGCGCGGCGCGCTGGCGCGGCTGCGCAACCGCGTGAACGCGCTGTTCCACGACGGCTGGCGCACCGTCTGACCGACCTTTCCTCCGACGGATGCTCGCGATCCGTCCCCTTCCCGGGCCGGCGAGACGCATGGGTTTTCGGTAAACTAGCGCCCATGTCCGTTTCGCCGGTTGCCATCGTGTCCACGCCTGTCGCTGTTTCCGAATCGCCCGCCGGGTCTCCGGTCCAGCCCGTCGTGCCGGTCACCGTGCGCTGGCGGGGCAGCGAGGCCTACGAGACGAGCTTCGACGCGATGCGCGCGTTCACCGACACGCGCACGGCCGACACCGGCGACGAAATCTGGGTCGTCGAGCATCCGCCCGTCTACACGCTCGGCCAGGCCGGCGACCCGGCCCACCTGCTGGTGGCCGACAGCGGCGTGCCGCTCGTGAAGGTCGACCGCGGCGGGCAAATCACCTACCACGGCCCCGGCCAGATCGTCGCCTACCTGCTGCTGGACCTGCGCCGGCGCAAGCTGATGGTGCGCACGCTCGTGACGAAGATCGAGGAGGCCGTGATCGAAACCCTCGCGGCGTATAATCTCGCTTCGGTCCGCAAGGCGGGCGCGCCGGGCATCTACGTGGCATCCGGCGTGCACGAAGGCGCGAAGATCGCGGCCCTCGGCCTGAAGATCCGCAACGGCTGCAGCTATCACGGGCTGAGCCTGAACGTGAAGATGGATCTGCGCCCGTTTCTCGCGATCAACCCGTGCGGCTATGCCGGACTGGAAACCGTCGACATGGCGAGCCTCGAGGTTGCCGCCGACTGGAACGACGTCGCCCACACGCTGGTGGGTCGTCTGATTGCCAACCTCGATGGCGCATCCGCGGCCGCCGACAAGCCGCAGGCACTGGAACATTCGAATGACTGACGTTACCGCTTCCCCCGCACCGGCCGACTCGGCCGCGACCGCTGCCTACGATCCCACCGCCAAGCAGAAGGCGCAGGCGAAGACGGCGCGCATCCCGATCAAGGTCGTTCCGATCGAGAAGCTGAAGAAGCCGGAGTGGATCCGCGTGAAGGCGGCCACCGGCAGCTCGCGCTTCAACGAGATCAAGACGATCCTGCGCGAGCACAACCTGCATACCGTGTGCGAGGAAGCGAGCTGCCCGAACATCGGCGAGTGCTTCGGCAAGGGCACCGCGACGTTCATGATCATGGGCGACAAGTGCACGCGCCGCTGCCCGTTCTGCGACGTCGGCCACGGCCGTCCCGATCCGCTCGACGCGGACGAACCGAAGAGCCTCGCGCGCACGATCGCGGCGCTCAAGCTCAAGTACGTGGTGATCACGAGCGTCGACCGCGACGACCTGCGCGACGGTGGCGCCGCCCACTTCGTCGAGTGCATCCGTGAAGTGCGCGAGCAGTCGCCGGACACGCGCATCGAGATCCTGACGCCGGACTTCCGCGGCCGTCTCGACCGCGCGATCTCGATCCTGAACGCCGCGCCGCCCGACGTGATGAACCACAACCTCGAAACGGTGCCGCGCCTGTACAAGGAAGCGCGCCCGGGTTCGGACTACGCGCACTCGCTGAAGCTGCTGAAGGACTTCAAGGCGCTGCATCCGGACGTCGCGACGAAGTCGGGCCTGATGGTCGGCCTCGGCGAAACCGAAGAGGAAATCCTTCAGGTGATGCGCGACCTGCGCGCGCACGACGTCGACATGCTGACGATCGGCCAGTACCTGCAACCGTCCGAGCACCACCTGCCGGTGCGTGCGTACGTGCATCCGGATACGTTCAAGATGTACGAGGAAGAGGCGTACAAGATGGGCTTCACGCACGCGGCCGTCGGCGCGATGGTGCGTTCGAGCTATCACGCCGATCTGCAGGCGCATGGGGCCGGGGTGGTCTGAGCGTCGCGATGCCGCGATTGTCTCGCGCAGTCGAAAAAAGCCCGCAGCGATGCGGGCTTTTTCGTTGGCGCGGCGGCCATCCGCGCATGCGCACGGCAATCGTCACCCGACCGGATGCGCAATCCGGTCGAGCATGGAAAGCAAAGCTGAAACGGCATCGATAGCTTCGCAGGAAAAGTTCGCTCCCGCCGCGCGCAAAGCTCGTAAAGTCGGCTCTCCCGCAGCAATGCCCGCATTCCGAAGGAGAGCCGCATGTCCCGTTTCAGCTTCGTCCGCCGCGCCGTCGTCGCGCTGACCGCCTTTGCCGCGCTGGGCGCGGCGCACGCAGAATCGCGCGAGGTCGTGATCGCGTACCAGGACATGGTCGTGCCGTGGCGCTATGCGCAGGGGAGCGGTGAAGTCGAAAAGGCGACCGGCTACAAGGTCACGTTCCGCAAGCTCGACAGCGGTGCCGACGTGATCCGCGCGCTCGCGTCGGGCTCCGTGCAGCTCGGCGAGGCCGGTTCCAGCCCGATCGCGGCCGGCCTGTCGCAGGGGCTCGACATCTCGCTGTTCTGGGTGCTCGACAACATCAACGACGCCGAGGCGCTCGTCGCGCGCAACGGTTCGGGCGTGACCAGCGTCGCCGCGCTGAAGGGCAGGAAGATCGGCGTGCCGTTCGTGTCGACGTCGCATTTCCATACGCTCGTCGCGCTGCAGGCCGCCGGCGTGAACCCGAACGACGTGAAGATCGTCAACCTGCGTCCGCCCGAGGTCGCGGCCGCGTGGACGCGCGGCGACATCGACGCGACCTACATCTGGGATCCGGTGCTCGCGAAGGTCAAGCAGTCGGGCACCGTGCTGACGACGTCCGGCAAGGTTGCGAAAGAAAGTGGCAAGGCGACCTTCGACGGCTTCGTCGTGAGCCGCAAGTTCGCGCGCGAAAACCCCGAGTTCGTCGCGCGCTTCGTGAAGGTGCTCGCGGCCGCCGACGCCGACTACCGCGCGCATGCGGCGGCGTGGAAGGTCGGCTCGCCGCAGGTCGCGGCGGTCGCGAAGGTATCGGGCGCGGACGCGCAGGACGTGCCCGCGAGCCTCGCGCTCTACGCGTTCCCGACGCCGGCCGAGCAGGCGTCGCCGACGTGGCTCGGCGGCGGCGCGCAGTCGGGCGCCGCGAAGTCGCTCGCGGCCACCGCCGCGTTCCTGAAATCGCAGGGCACGATCCAGGCGGTGCTCGCCGACTATTCGGTCGGCGTCGATCCGCAGTTCGTGCAGAAGGCCGCGCGCTGAACGCGGCGATCATCGCGGAGTCCTGAGCATGAGCACGCTGGAAGTCCGTCAGGTATCGGTCGACTATCCCGGCGAACGCGGCCGGCCGACGACGCAGGCGCTCGCGCGCGTCGACCTGCGCATCGAAGCCGGTGAATTCGTCGTCGCGCTCGGCGCGTCCGGGTGCGGAAAGACGACGCTGCTGAACTGCATGGCCGGCTTCGTCGCGCCGACGACCGGCGACGTGCGCGTCGACGGCGTGCCGGTCACGGGCCCCGGCGCCGATCGCGGCGTCGTGTTCCAGAAATACGCGTTGCTGCCGTGGCTCGACGTGCTCGAGAACGTCGCGCTCGGGCTGCGCTTCGCACGCGTGTCGAAGGCCGAACGCGAAGCGCGGGCGCGGGAGATGCTCGCGCTGGTCGGGCTCGACAAGCATGCGCACGCGCGCGTGTACGAGCTGTCGGGCGGGATGCAGCAGCGCGTCGGCATCGCGCGTGCGCTCGCGAGCGACCCGCGCGTGCTGCTGATGGACGAGCCGATGGGCGCGCTCGACGCGATGACGCGCGGCACGATGCAGGCGCTCGTGCTCGACGTGTGGGCACGCACCGGCAAGACGGTGTTCTTCATCACGCATGACGTCGAGGAGGCGCTGTTCCTCGCGACGCATCTCGTCGTGATGACGCCGGGCCCCGGCCGGATCGCGGAAACGTTCGAGCTGCCGTTCGCGCGGCGCTACGTCGAATCGCGCGATGCGCGCGCGGTGAAGTCGTCACCGGAATTCATCGCGTGGCGCGAGCGGCTGATCGCGTATCTGCATCGCGACGAGGCGGTGGCGGAGCGCGCGTGATGCATGAGTTCGCGCGACAGGGCGCGTCCGTCGGGCGCGGCCGGATCAGTACTTTGCACAGGCAGGACGACATGAGCACGCAGGATTCGTTGGCAGCCGATCGAGCGGCCGCGGAGGTCGGGCAGGATCAACGCGCGACGCAACGGCGTCACGCGGTGCGTCCGGCTCGCGCATCGCATCGTTACCGGTTGCCGGGGCAGGGCAGGACGGCCGCGCTCAGCGCGGCGACGGTCGCGGCGCTGGCCGTGCTGTGGTGGGTCGCGACGCACCGGCAGTGGCTGCCGCCGCTGTTCCTGCCGGCGCCGGAAGCGGTATGGGCCGCGTTCGTCGACGCGTGGCATGGCCGCATCCAGGGCGGCCTACCGTTGTCGGAGCATTTGTTGTGGAGCGCCGCGCGCGTGTTCGGCGCCTTCGTGTTCGCCACTGCGATCGGCGTGCCGGCCGGGATCCTGATGGGCGTGAGCCGCATCGCGCGCGGCGTGCTCGATCCGCTGCTGGAGTTCTACCGGCCGCTGCCGCCGCTCGCGTATCTGCCGCTCGTCGTGATCTGGTTCGGCATCGACGAGACGGCGAAGCTCGTCGTGATCTTCCTCGCATGCTTCGCGCCGATCGCGATGGCCGCCCGTGCCGGCGTGCGCGCGGCAACCGTCGAGCAGATCAACGCCGCGTATTCGCTCGGCGGCAGCTTCGCGCTGATCGTGCGGCATGTCGTGCTGCCGGCCGCGCTGCCGGAAATCCTCACCGGGTTGCGGATCGCGATCGGGTTCGGCTGGACGACGCTGGTCGCGGCCGAAATGGTCGCCGCGACGGCCGGGCTCGGGCAGATGGTGCTCAACGCGTCGAGCTTCCTGCGTACCGATCTCGTCGTGATGGGGATCCTGATCATCGGCGCGATCGCGTGGCTGTTCGATCTCGCAATGCGGTGGGTCGAGCGGCGGGTAGTGCCGTGGAAGGGCCGCGGGTGATGCCCGGATGAGGCCAGGATGAGGCCCGCGGGCGGCATGCGCGCCGCCCGTGCCGGTCGTGTCATTCGCCCATCGCGACGCCTTCCCGCCGCGGGTCGGCCCCGCCGAACCACACCGTCTGCCCCTGCACGTTCAGCCGCTGGATCCCCTGCAGTCCCGAATTCATCTCGACGACCCGCACGTCGTGCCCGCGCCCTTTCAACCCGTCGACGAGCGCGTCCGACACGCGGCCGCGTTCGAGCTGCGTCGGCCCGTTCATCGACCCGACGTTCGGCAGCGCGATCGCCTGCTGCATCGTCATCCCCCAGTCGAGCACGCCGATCATCGTCTTCGCGACGTGATTGATGATCGCGGGGCCGCCGGCCGAGCCGACGATCATCGTCACCTGCTTCGTCTTCTGGTCGAACACGAGCTCGGGCGACATCGCCGAGCGCGGCCGCTTGCCCGGCTGCACGCGGTTCGCGACCGGCCGCCCGTTCTCGTTCGACACGAACGAGAAATCGGTCAACTGGTTGTTCAACATGAACCCGCGCACCATCAGCCGCGAACCGAACGCGTCCTCGACGCTGGTCGTCATCGACAGCGCCTGGCCGTAGCGGTCGACGATCGCGATGTCGGACGTCGACGGCAATTCGGGGCTGCGGTCGTCGGCCAGCGCGAGCGTCGCGCCCTGCGGCGTGCCGGCCTGCGCGACGCCCATGCTCGTGTCGCCGATCAGGCGCGCGCGCTGCGCGAGATAGGCCCGGTCGACGAGGCTCGCCCAGCTGCCGCCCGGCAGCGGCGCGAAATCCGGATCGGCGACGTAGCGCGCACGGTCCGCATACGCGAGGCGTCCCGCTTCGCTGAACAGGTGCGCGGCGAACGGCGTCGGCTCGTAGCCGACTTCGTTGCGCACCGGCTTCTGCGCGCCGATCTGCTGCCAGTCGGGCATCGCCTCGAGAATGCCGAGCATCTGCGCGATCGCGAGGCCGCCCGACGACGGCGGCGGCATCCCGCACACCACCGAGCGCCGGTAGTCGGTGCACAGCGGCGCGCGCACCTTCGCCTTGTAGCGCGCGAGATCCTGCAGCGACAGCAGGCCCGGATTGGTCGGGTGCTTGCGCACCTTCGTGACGATGTCGCGCGCGATCGCGCCGGTGTAGAACGCATTCGCGCCGCGATCGGCGACCTGGCGCAGCACGGTCGCGAGCGCGGGGTTCTTCAGCACCGTGCCGGCCGCCTTCGGCGTGCCGTCCTTGTTGTAGAAGTACGCACGCGCGGCCGGGTCGTTCATCAGGTACTTGTCGTTCGCGATCAGCATCGCGAGGCGCGGGCTGATCGTGAAGCCGTGCTCGGCGAGCCGGATCGCGGGCTGGAACAGCCGGCGCCACGGCAGCTTGCCGTGCGCGCGGTGCGCGGCGTCGAGCATCCGCAGCACGCCCGGCGTGCCGACCGAACGGCCGCCCACGACACCTTCGTAGAAGCCCATCGGCTGGCCGGTCGGGCCGTAGAACAGCCGGTCGGTCGCGGCGGCCGGCGCGGTCTCGCGGCCGTCGTACGCCTGCGTCGAACGGCCGTCGAAGTACAGCATGAACGCGCCGCCACCGAGCCCCGACGATTGCGGCTCGACGAGCGCGAGCACCATCTGCGTGGCGATCGCCGCGTCGATCGCGGTGCCGCCGGCCTTCAGCATCTCGTAGCCGGCCTGCGTGGCGAGCGGGTTCGCGGCCGCGATCATGAAGCGCTGCGAGGTCCAGCCCGGCTTGTCGGTCCAGCCGGACGACAGTTCGGGCGCGTGAACGCCGGGCAGCGGCACCGCGGCGCCCGATGCGGCAGCGACCGGGACGACGGCGCCCGACGGCGCGGACGGCGATGTGCAGCCGGCGCCGAACGTGACGAGCGCGGCGAGCGCGAGCGTGGCGACGAGCGTCCGGGGACGCGAATGCGGACGGATCCGGTCGAACATTGAAACCCTCGGCAACAGTGAATTCGAAGGAGGCGGCGTGTGCGCGGCACGCGCTCCGCACGGACGGCGCGCTATTGTCGCCGTGCGGCCGGCGGATTGTCATCCGACAGGAAACCCTGACGCATCCCGCCGGGCCCGCCCCGGCCGGCCTTTCCGGCCTGTTCGAGGATGAACTCTATGAACGTCGCGGTCGCGCGCGTGTGGTGCCGGTTCGGCATGTAGAGCATGTACATGTGCGTGCCGAAGATGCTGAGACGATACGCGTCGAGCGACGTGACGACCGTGCCGCGCCGCATGTCGTCCTGCATCACGTAGTCGGGCACGATGCCGACGCCGATCCCGGCGAGGATCGCCTGGCGCAGGAACAGGAAGTTCTCCGAAATCAGCGTGGGCTCGAGCAGCACCTCGTGGCGCTCGTCGCCGAGGTACGCGGCGATCCGCAGCTGCCGCCCCAGCACCGTCGCGGTGACGACCGGCGCGGCGGCCAGCGCGCCGAGGCTCGCGGGCATCCCGTGCGCGGCCGCGAACGCGGGCGACGCGCACGCGACGTAGCGCACCGCGCCCATGTCGCGCGCGACGAGGTTCTGCGGCGGCTCGGACATCACGCGGATCGCGATGTCGACTTCGTCGCGCATCAGGTCCTCCACGCGATTCTCGAACACCACGTCGAGCACGATGCCCGGATGCAGCCGCTTGAACGCGAGCAGCCAGTCGGACATCACCATCTGCCCATAGCCGCTCGGCACCGACAGCCGCACGCGGCCCTGCAGGTCCTGGCCGAGCGTCGTCACCGATTCCTGCGCGGCGAGCAGCTCGTTGCGGATGCGCCGGCCGTGCTCGTACAGCTTCAGCCCGATTTCGGTCGGCTCGATGCGGCGCGTCGTGCGGCGCACGAGCTGCTGGCCGATCGAGCGCTCGAGCTGGTTCAGCCGGTAGCTGACGTTCGCGCGGCTCATCTTGAGCCGCTGCGCGGCCTTGCTCAGGTTGCCCGCGTCGAGGATCTCGACGAGCAGCGTCAGCGCGTTCAGGTCCATGCCCGGTGTCTCCTGATCCGTCCCGCTTAAGGACCCGAAGCGGTCCGAAAGCATTCAATGTCAAGTCAGACTTGACAGCTTGTAAAGTCGAGCGGGAATTGTCAATGAATCTCGATCAATCGAGAATCGAGTCATGCCCGGCACATGCGCCGGATCGTTTCCCGCCGCGCGGGATCGGGACGCGGCGCCGCTCGCCGACCCGGCGACCGGTCCCGCCTGCATGGCGCACCGCAATGGAGACACGATGAATTCAACCGCTTCCCCCGAACCCGCCCAGACCGGCACCGTCACGCGCGAACGGCGCGACAAGGTGCTCGTCGTCACGATCGACCATCCGCCCGTCAACGCGCTTTCCGCCGATGTGCGGCGCGGCCTCGCCGACGCGCTCGACGCCGCGCAGGCCGACGCCGCGATCCGCGCGGTGCTGATCGTCGGCGCCGGCCGCAACTTCATCGCGGGCGCCGACATCCGCGAATTCGGCAAGCCGCCCGTGCCGCCGTCGCTGCCCGACGTCTGCGAGCGGATCGAGTCGAGCGCGAAGCCGGTCGTGGTGGCGCTGCACGGCGCGACGCTCGGCGGCGGCCTCGAAGTCGCGCTCGCCGCGCATTACCGGCTCGCGGTGCCCGGCGCGAAGCTCGGGTTGCCCGAAGTCACGCTCGGCCTGCTGCCCGGCGCGGGCGGCACGCAGCGCGCGCCGCGCCTGATCGGCGCGCAGGCCGCGCTCGACCTGATGCTGACGGGGCGTCACGCGAGCGCCGACGAAGCGCTCGCGCTCGGCCTCGTCGATCGCGTCGCGCACAGCGACGACACGCTCGCCGAAGGTCTCGCCTATGCGCAGGAACTCGTGTCGCTCGGCGCGCCGGCTCGGCGCACGCGCGATGCGCAGGGCCTCGCCGACCGCGCGGCCGCGCAGGCCGCGATCGACGCGGCGCGCGCCGAGTTGCCGAAGAAGTCGCGCGGCCTGTTCTCGCCGGCGAAGATCGTCGACGCGGTCGAGGCCGCGCTCACGCTGTCGTTCGACGCGGGGATGAAGCTCGAACGCAGCCTGTTCCTGCAGTGCCTCGACAGCCCGCAGCGCGCGGGCCTCGTGCACGCGTTCTTCGCGGAACGCGAGGCCGCGAAGGCGCCCGAGGCGCGCCGCGCGAGCGCGCGCCCGGTCGAGCGGATCGGCGTGGTCGGCGGCGGCACGATGGGCGCGGGCATCGCGGTCGCGGCACTCGACGCCGGGTTGCCGGTGACGATGATCGAACGCGACGAAGCGTCGCTCGCGCGCGGCCGCGCGCATGTCGAGAAGGTGTACGACGGGCTCGTCGCGAAGGGGCGGATGACGCCGGCCGCGCACGCGGCGCGCCTCGCGCGCTTCAAGGGCAGCACGTCGTACGACGCGCTCGCGCAGGCCGACGTCGTGATCGAGGCGGTGTTCGAGGACATGGCCGTGAAAAAGGCGGTGTTCGCCGAGCTCGCGCGCGCGTGCAAGCCGCGCGCGGTGCTCGCGACCAACACGTCGTATCTCGACATCGACGAGCTGGCCGCCAGCATCGACCGGCCAGCCGACGTGATCGGCCTGCATTTCTTCTCGCCGGCGAACGTGATGAAGCTGCTCGAGATCGTCGTGCCGGCGCGCGTCGCCGATGACGTCGTCGCGACCGCATTCGCGCTGGCCAAACAGCTGAAAAAGACACCGGTGCGCGCCGGCGTGTGCGACGGCTTCATCGGCAACCGGATCCTCGCCGTCTATCGCACCGCGGCCGACTACCTGATGGAAGACGGCGCGTCGCCGTACCAGATCGATCGCGCGGTGCGCGAATTCGGCTTCCCGATGGGGCCGTTCCAGGTCGTCGACCTCGCGGGCGGCGACATCGGCTGGGCGACCCGCAAGCGCCGCGCGGCGACGCGCGACCCGCGCGCGCGCTACGTGGAGATTTCCGACCGGCTGTGCGAGCGCGGCTGGTTCGGCCAGAAGACGGGGCGCGGCTACTACCTGTATCCGGACGGCGCGCGCGTCGGCACGCCGGACCCGGAAGTCGAGGCGATCGTCGCGCAGG
This sequence comes from Burkholderia sp. BCC1998, assembly GCF_905339875.1. Taxonomy (NCBI): domain Bacteria; kingdom Pseudomonadati; phylum Pseudomonadota; class Betaproteobacteria; order Burkholderiales; family Burkholderiaceae; genus Burkholderia; species Burkholderia sp. BCC1998. The sequence goes on along the minus strand of NZ_CAJPHE010000012.1, from coordinate 107,315 downwards.
AGCGTGCGAAGAAGGGCATCACGCCGCGCGCGTTCACCGACGACGAAATCCTGCGCCGCTACCTTGCCGCGATGATCAACGAAGGCGCGAACGTCGTGCACGAGAAGATCGCGCTGCGCCCGCTCGATGTCGACGCGGTGTTCCTGTACGGCTACGGCTTCCCGCGCCATCGCGGCGGCCCGATGCACTACGCGGACACGGTCGGCCTCGCGAACGTGCTCGCCGACATCCGCGCGTTCGCGCAGGAGGATCCGCTGTTCTGGAAACCGTCGCCGCTGCTCGTCGAGCTGGTCGGGCGCGGCGCGGATTTCGCGAGCCTGAACCGTATCGACTGAACGCCAACCGCATTCGCAACGGACCCACGATGGACCTCAATTTCACTCCCGAAGAGGAAGCGTTCCGCACCGAAGTGCAGCGCTTCCTCGCCGCCGAACTGCCCGCGCGCACCGCGCGCAAGGTGAAGGGCGGCCTGCACCTGACACGCGACGACATGCGCGAATGGCACGCAATCCTGAACGCCCGCGGCTGGCTCGCGAGCCACTGGCCGCGCGAATACGGCGGCCCTGGCTGGAGCGTCGCGCAGAAGTTCCTGTTCGACAACGAATGCGCGCTCGCCGGCGCGCCGCGCATCGTGCCGTTCGGCGTCAACATGCTCGGGCCCGTGCTGATCAAGTACGGCAGCGAAGCGCAGCAGCGCCACTGGCTGCCGCGCATTCTCGACGGCACCGACTGGTGGTGCCAGGGCTATTCGGAGCCGGGCGCCGGTTCCGACCTCGCATCGGTGAAGACGAGCGCGGTGCGCGATGGCGATCACTACGTCGTGAACGGCCAGAAGACGTGGACCACGCTCGGCCACTACGCGAACATGATCTTCTGCCTCGTGCGCACCGCGACCGACGTGCGCAAGCAGGAGGGCATCAGCTTCCTGCTGATCGACATGAACACGCCGGGCGTCGAGGTGCGCCCGATCATCACGCTCGACGGCGAGCACGAAGTGAACGAAGTGTTCTTCACCGACGTGCGCGTGCCCGTGGCGAACCTCGTCGGCGAAGAAAACCGCGGCTGGACCTGCGCGAAATACCTGCTCACGTACGAGCGCACCAACATCGCCGGGATCGGCTTCTCGACGGCCGCGCTCGAGCGGCTGCGCGCGGTGGCCGCGAAGGTCACGAAGAACGGCCGGCCGCTCGCCGACGATCCGTTCTTCGCAGCGCGCATCGCGCGCGTCGAGATTGAACTCGAGAACATGCGCACGACCAACCTGCGCGTGCTGGCGGCGGTCGCGGGCGGCGGCGTGCCGGGCGCGGAAAGCTCGATGCTGAAGATCCGCGGCACGCAGATCCGCCAGGAGATCACCGCGCTGATGCGCCGCGCGATGGGGCCGTACGCGCAGCCGTTCGTCGACGCAGCGCTCGATGCCGATTACGACGGCGAGCCGGTCGGCCCGGACGAGGCCGCGAGCGCCGCGCAGCAGTACTTCAACAACCGCAAGCTGTCGATCTTCGGCGGCTCGAACGAGATCCAGAAGAACATCATCGCGAAGATGATGCTCGGGCTGTAACGAGGGACGCGACGATGGATTTCCAGCACACAGAAGACCGCCGGATGCTGGCGGACACGTTGAACCGCTTCATCGCCGAACGGTACGCGTTCCCGGTGCGCGACCGCATCGCGCAGTCGGCCGAAGGCTTCGATCGCGCGATGTGGCGGCGCTTCGCCGAGCTCGGCGCGGTCGGCGCGCTGTTTGCCGAAGCCGATGGCGGCTTCGGCGGCGCGGGTTTCGACATCGCCGTGGTGTTCGAATGCCTCGGCCGCGGGCTCGTGGTCGAGCCGTTCCTCGGCACGCTGCTCGCGGGTCGCGCGCTGGCGCTGGCCGGCGGCGACGCGCATCGCGCGCGGCTGGCCGCGCTGATCGACGGCAGCGCGAGCGCCGCGTTCGCGCACGACGAGCCGGGCTCGCACTACGAACTGACGACCGTGCGCACGCGCGCCGAGCGTGCCGGCGACGGCTGGGTGCTGACGGGCGCGAAGGGCGTCGTCGACCAGGCCGCGCAGGCGGCGTTCTTCGTCGTCAGCGCGCGCGTCTCCGGTCAGGACGACGACGCGGCCGGCATCGGCCTGTTCGTCGTGCCGGCCGACGCGCCGGGCGTGTCGCTGCGGGACTACAAGAAGATCGACGGCGGCCGCGCGGCCGAGGTGCGCTTCGAGCGCGTCGTGCTGCCGGGCGATGCGGCGCTCGGCGTGCCGGAAACGCAAGACGACGAAGCAGGCGCCGCATTGCTCGAACGCGTGCTCGGCTACGGGCTGCTCGCGCTGTCGGCGGAGGCGCTCGGCGCGATGGACGTCGCGAAGGAAGCGACGCTCGATTACCTGCGCACGCGCAAGCAGTTCGGCATGCCGATCGGCAGCTTCCAGGCGCTGCAGCACCGGATGGCCGACCTGCTGCTCGAAGTCGAGCAGGCGCGCTCGGCGGTGATCAACGCGGCCGCGCAGCTCGATGCGCCGCGCGCGGTGCGCGAACGCGCGCTCGCGGCGGCCAAGTACACCATCGGCCGGATCGGCACGCTGGTCGCCGAGGAGAGCATCCAGTTGCACGGCGGGATCGGGATGACTTGGGAGCTGCCGCTGTCGCATTACGCGAAGCGGCTCGTGATGATCGATCACCAGCTCGGCGACGAGGATCACCATCTCGCGCGCTACATCGCGCTGTCGAAACAATAAAGACGAACGACGCGAATGGAGGAGACAAGGATGACGAACGAATCGCGCGCGTTGCCGCTGGCCGGCGTGAAGGTGCTCGATTTCTCGCGCGTGCTGGCAGGCCCGTGGTGCGCGATGGTGCTTGCCGATTTCGGCGCGGAAGTGATCAAGGTCGAGCATCCGGCGCGCGGCGACGACACGCGCGACTGGGGCTTGCGGATCGGCGACACCGAAACGACCTACTTCAACAGCGTGAACCGAAGCAAGCGCTCGATCTGTCTCGACCTGCAGACCGACGAAGGGCGGCGGCTCGCGCGCGAGCTGGCCGCGCAGGCCGACGTGGTGCTGCACAACTTCAAGTTCGGCGGCGCGGAAAAACTCGGGCTCGGCTACGACGCGCTGGCCGCGCTCAATCCGCGGCTCGTGCATTGCGCGATTTCCGGCTACGACCGCTCGGGCCCGGAAGCCGCGCGGCCCGGCTACGACCTCGTCGTGCAGGGCGAGGCCGGGCTGATGGCGCTGAACGGCGAGGCCGGCCAGCCGCCGCTGAAATTCGGTGTCGCGGCGGTCGACCTGTTCACCGGCATGTATTCGGCGCAGGCGGTCCTCGCCGCGCTGTACGAGCGTCATGCGACGGGGCGCGGGCGGCGCATCGAGATGGCGCTGTTCGACTGCGGGCTGATGATCACCGCGTACTACGGGCTCGATGCGCTGCTGATGGGCGAGGATCCGCCGCGCTACGGCAATGCGCATCCGTCGATCGTGCCGTACGGCGTGTTCGACGCGGCCGACGGCCCGCTCGTGATCACGGTCGGCAACAACACGCAGTTCGCGCGTTTCTGCGATGCGATCGCGCGGCCCGACCTCGCCGCGGACGAACGCTACAAGACCAATCTCGGCCGCTCGGAGAACCGCGCCGCGCTGCTGCCGGAGATTCGCGGCGAACTTGCGCGGCGGCCGCGCGCGACGCTGCTCGCGGCGCTCGCCGCCGGCGGCATTCCGTGCGGCGAAGTGCTCGGGCTGCACGAGGCGCTGACCTCCGAGCGCGCGACCCGGGCGGGGCTCGTCACGCGGCAGCCGCATCCGGTCGCGGGCGGCGTCGACGTGCTGGCACCGCCGTACCGCTTCGACGGCGCGCGGCTGCCGGTGCGCGGCGCGCCGCCGGTGCTCGGCGCCGATACGGACGACGTGCTCGGCGGCTGGCTCGGGCTGTCGGCCGACGAGGTCGCGCGACTGCGCGCGGATCGCGTCGTGTAACGCATTGACGTGCCGCCACGGCGCGGGCGGATCGATTGGCGCGCCGGCCATCCACAAGACACTTCTCGCGAAACGACGAGGAGACATTGGAGACACCATGGAGCTTTCCGTCATCGAATCGGTCACGGCGCGCCGTGACTACCAGCAGCTCGTGCGCGCACGGCGCCGCTTCAGCTTCACGCTCACGGCACTGATGATCGCCACGTACTACGGCTTCATCCTGCTCGTCGCGCTCGCGCCGCACGTGCTTGCGGCGCCGCTGTACCGCGGCGCGACGACCACGGTCGGGATCGCCGCGGGCGTCGCGATCATCCTGGTCGCGATCGGCCTGACCGCGTGCTACGTGCTGCGCGCGAACCGTGCGTTCGACCGCCGCGTCGACGCGATCCTGCAGCGTTCGTGACGGAGGCCGACATGCGACGCACTTCGAGCGCGCTCGGCGCGCTGGCCGTTCTCGTTTCCTCCACCGTGCACGCGACCGGCGTCGCAGGCCCGATGCCCGACAAGGTCGAGCTGAACCCGGTGGCGATCGCGATGTTCTTCGCGTTCGTGTTCGCGACGCTCGCGCTCACGCGCTGGGCCGCGCGCCGCACGCGTTCGACGCGCGACTTCTACACGGCCGGCGGTGGTATCACCGGGCTGCAGAACGGACTCGCGATCGCGGGCGACTACATGTCGGCCGCGTCGTTCCTCGGGCTCTCCGGGATGGTGTTCATGTTCGGCTTCGACGGGCTGATCTACTCGATCGGCTTCCTGGTCGGCTGGCCGTTCGTGATGTTCCTGATCGCCGAGCCGCTGCGCAATCTCGGCAAGTTCACGTTCGTCGACGTGGTCGCGTACCGCTTCGCACAGCGGCCGATCCGGCTCCTGACGTCCGCGAACGCGCTGACGATCGTCGTGCTGTACCTGGTCGTGCAGATGGTCGGCGCGGGCAAGCTGATCCAGCTGCTGTTCGGGCTGTCGTACGGCACGGCCGAGCTGATCGTCGGCGTGCTGATGGTCGTCTACGTGTTCTTCGGCGGGATGACCGCGACCACCTGGGTGCAGGTGATCAAGGCCGTGCTGCTGCTGTGCGGCGCAACGCTGCTCGCGTTGCTCGCGCTCGGCGAGTTCGGCTTCAGCGTCGATGAGATGTTCCGTCGCGCGGTGGCCGTGCATCCGGGCGCGCTGTCGATCATGGGGCCCGGCAAGCTGATCCGCGATCCGGCCAACGCGCTGTCGCTCGGCATCGCGCTGATGTTCGGCACGGCCGGCTTCCCGCATATCCTGATGCGCTTCTTCACGGTGCCGAACGCGAAGGAGGCGCGCAAGTCGGTGCTCTACGCGACGGGCTTCATCGGCTATTTCTATCTGCTGACGTTCGTGATCGGCTTCTCGGCGATCGTGCTGCTCGCGCAGCATCCGGAATTCTTCCGGCTCGGCGCGAACGGCACCTTCAACCTGACGCACGACCTGCTCGGCGGCTCGAACATGGTCGCGGTGAAGCTCGCGCAGGCGGTCGGCGGCAACTGGTTCTACGGCTTCATCGCGGCCGTCACGTTCGCGACGATCCTCGCGGTGGTTGCCGGGCTGACGCTCGCCGGCGCGACCACGATCTCGCACGACCTGTATGCGCAGATGTGGGCGCGCGGCAAGCCCGACGAGCGGCTGGAAATGCGCATCTCGCGCGCGGCGACGATCGGCTTGTCCGCGGTCGCGATCGCGCTGTCGATCCTGTTCGAGCACGTCAACGTCGCGTTCATGGTCGGCCTCGTCGCGGCGGTGGCCGCCAGCGCCAATTTCCCGGTGCTCGCGATGTCGATCTTCTGGCGCGGGATGACGACGCGCGGCGCGGTGCTCGGCGGCGGCCTCGGCCTCGCGTCGGCGGTGGCGCTGACGGTGCTGTCGAAGTCGGTGTGGGTCGACGTGCTGCACCACGCGCACGCGCCGGTGTTTCTCGACAACCCGGCGCTCGTGTCGGTGCCGCTCGCGTTCGTCGGGATCGTCGTCGGTTCGCTCGCGGACCGCGGCGAGCGCGCGCGGCGCGAGCGCGACGCGTTCGCGCAGCAGGAGTTCTATGCGCAGACGGGCGTGCTGGCCGGTGAAGCCGTGCAGCATTGATTCATCATATGAAACGATCGCTCCGTCCGGATCGCCGGACGGATATTTTCCGGAAATCCGGAACCCCGGATTTCCTTGCCTGCCGCATTATGAGAAATACAATGAAAACAATGGCTTGAGGGGCTCCGGAAACCTGGCATCGACCTTGCGATATAAAGCGCACGGCCATCCCCCGGCCGAACTACTACAGCAAGCAAGGAGACAACCGATGACCAATGCCTTCCTCCCCCTCCGGATGTCCTGAGGCATCGCTTGTTGCGGCACGGCAGCCGCGCGGGCGAATGCCTTCTCCCCTGAGACATTCGCCTGCGCGCGTGACGCCGTTTCCACCGGCTCATCATCTACTTCAGCAGGAACCATCGTGAAGAAGAAACCCTTCTACAAAGTGCTCTATGTGCAGGTGATCTTCGCCATCATCGTCGGCGTGATCCTCGGCCACTTCTATCCGTCGCTCGCCACCGAGATGAAACCGCTCGGCGACGGCTTCATCAAGCTGATCAAGATGGTGATCGGACCGATCATCTTCTGTACGGTCGTCACCGGCATCGCCGGCATGGAGGACATGAAGAAGGTCGGCCGCGTCGGCGGCAAGGCGCTGCTGTACTTCGAGATCGTGTCGACCTTCGCGCTGCTGCTCGGCCTCGCGGCCACGCACATCCTGCGTCCGGGCGTCGGCTTCAACATCGATCCGGCGACGCTGAACGGCAAGGAAGTCGCATCGTACGCGGCGAAGGCGCACGGACAGTCGACGGTCGACTTCCTGATGCACATCATCCCGAACACGATGGTTGACGCGTTCGCGCAGGGTGAAATCCTGCAGATCCTGCTGATCGCGCTGCTGTTCGGCAGCGTGCTCGCGCACCTCGGCGAGCGCGGCAAGGTCGTGACCGACTTCATCGACGGCCTCACGCGCGTGCTGTTCGGCATCGTGCACATCGTCACGAAGCTGGCGCCGATCGGCGCGTTCGGCGCGATGGCGTTCACGATCGGCAAGTACGGCGTCGGCTCGCTGGTGCCGCTGCTCAAGCTGATCGGCACGTTCTACCTGACGTCGGTCGTGTTCGTGCTGGTCGTGCTCGGCGCGATCGCGCGCTTCACGGGCTTCTCGATCATCCGCTTCGTGTCGTACATCAAGGAAGAGCTGCTGATCGTGCTCGGCACGAGCTCGTCGGAAGCCGCGCTGCCGCAACTGATGGAAAAGCTCGAGAAGGCCGGCTGCTCGCGTTCGGTCGTCGGCCTCGTCGTGCCGACCGGCTATTCGTTCAACCTCGACGGCACCAACATCTACATGACGATGGCCGTGCTGTTCATCGCGCAGGCGACCAACATCGAACTGACGTGGATGCAGCAGCTCACGCTGCTCGCGGTCGCGATGCTGACGTCGAAGGGCGCGAGCGGCGTCACGGGCGCGGGCTTCATCACGCTCGCCGCGACGCTCGCCGTCGTGCCGACGATCCCGCTGTCGGGCATGGTGCTGATCCTCGGCATCGACCGCTTCATGAGCGAATGCCGCGCGCTGACCAACATCGTCGGCAACGGCGTCGCGACGGTCGTCGTGTCGGCCTGGGAGAAGGAACTCGACCGCAACAAGCTGCGCCAGGCGCTGAAGGGCGGCGGCGAGGTCACGCCGACCGAGACGGCCGGCGTCTGACGTCATGAAGGAGCAGGCGGCGGCACCGCCCGCGGGCGGTGCGCCGCGCGGCGGCCGGGGCAGCGACGAGGCGCCCTATGACACAATAGGCGATCCGCATCGCCAGGAAGTCACGTCCGTGAAGCGCCGCCTGCTCATCCTCGTCGTGCTTGCCGCCGCGCTCGCGGCGGCGTGCGCGCTGACTTGGACCATCACGTGGCAGCGCGGCGTCGCCGAGCTGCAGCGCAACGCCGCGGTGCGGGTCGACCGCACCACCAACGCGCTCAAGAGCACGCTCGACCGCTACGAATCGCTGCCTTATCTGCTCGGCAGCCATCCGTACGTGCTGGACCTGCTCGCCGAGCCGAAGCGCGCCGATTTCACCGCACGCGCGAACCGCTATCTCGAAGACCTCAACGAACACGCGCACGCGACCGTCACCTACGTGATCGGCGCGGACGGTCTGTGCGTCGCCGCCAGCAACTGGCGCGCGCCGGACAGCTTCGTCGGGAACGGCTACCAGTTTCGTCCGTATTTCATCGACGCGATGAACGGCCGGGTCGGCCGCTTCTTCGCGATCGGCACGATCTCGCGCGATCCCGGCTACTACATCTCGCAGCCGGTGTGGCGCGACGGCAGGATCGCGGGCGTCGTCGTCGTGAAGCTCAATCTCGAATGGTTCCAGGGCGCCGATGCGTCCGAGCCGCTCGTCGTCGCGGACGATCACGGCGTCGTGTTCCTGTCGTCCGTGCCCGCCTGGAAGTACCACACGCTGCATCCGCTGACGGGGCCCGTCGCCGCGTCGATCTACGAGACGCGCCAGTACGCGCAGCAGCCCGTCACGCCGCTGCCGCTGCGCGTCGAGCAGGTGCTCGGCGCCGATTCGGAGATCGTGCGCCTCGGTGCGGCCGGCGTAGGCCCTGGCCTGCGCGCGCCGCGTTTCCTCGCCAGCAAGCGGCGGATCGGCGAGCCCGACTGGCTGCTCGTCACGCTCGCGCCGATCGCGCCCATCGACGCCGACGCGCGCAACGCGACGATCGTCACGGGCTTCGGCTTCGTGTCGGTCGCGTTGCTCGCGTTCTACTGGCGCATGCGCCGCGCGCGCGTGCGCGAGATGATCCGCGGCCGCGCGCTGCTGCAGCAGGCGTATGCGGAGCTGAACCGGCGCGTCGAGGAACGCACGGCCGACCTGTCGGAAGCGAACGAGCAATTGCAGAAGGAAGTCGGCGACCGGATCCGCGCGGAGCAGGAATTGCGCGCCGCGCACGACGAACTGATCCAGGCCAGCAAGCTCGCCGCGCTCGGCCAGATGGCGGCCGGCATCACGCATGAACTGAACCAGCCGCTCGCGGCGTTGCGCAGCTTCTCGGACAACACGCGCGTTCTGCTCGATCGCGGCGAGCAGGCGGCCGCGCGCGAGAACCTCGAGGCGATCGCCGCGCTGACCGAGCGGATGGGCAAGATCACCAACCAGCTGAAGTTGTTCGTCGGCCGCGCGAAGCCGCGCAACGAACAGGCGCTCGTCGTGCGCGCGCTGCGCAGCGTGCTGTCGCTGCTCGGCGACCGGCTGCGCGGCGTCGCGCTCACGCTGACGCTGCAGGATGCGACGGTGTCGCCCGCGCAGGATGCGCCGCTCGACCTGGCGCGCGACTATCCGGAACTCGTCGCCCGCTGCGAGGACCTGCGCCTCGAACAGGTGCTGATCAACCTGCTCGGCAACGCGCTCGACGCGGTCGCGGGCGTCGCCGCGCCGGCGATCGAAGTGACGATCGCGGTGTCGGTCGCGACGCTCGCGGTCGAGGTGCGCGACAACGGCTCCGGCATCGCGCCCGAGCTGCTGCCGCGGCTGTTCGAACCGTTCTTCACGACCAAGGAAATGGGGCGCGGGCTCGGGCTTGGGCTCGCGATCTCGTCGTCGATCGCGAGCGACGCGGGCGGCGCGCTGACCGCGCGCAATGCGCCGTCCGGCGGCGCGCTGTTCGTCTTGACGCTGCGACGCGCGCGCACGCATCATCCGGACGCCGTGTCCGAGCCGGCGGGCTCGCGCTAGGCACCGCACGACCGCATCAACGAGAGCCGCGCGCACCACCGCCGCGCGGTCTGTCAGGAGCAAGTGACTACGATGGCCAACCGGCTGCAAGTGATCTATATCGAAGACGATGCGCTCGTTCGCCGGGCGAGCGTGCAGAGCCTCCAGCTCGCCGGGTTCGACGTCGTCGGGTTCGAATCGGCCGAGGCGGCCGACAAGGCGATCGTCGCGGAAACCGCCGGCGCGATCGTCAGCGACATCCGGCTGCCCGGCGCAAGCGGGCTCGACCTGCTCGCGCAGTGCCGCGAGCGCGTGCCCGACGTGCCCGTGATCCTCGTCACCGGCCACGGCGACATCTCGATGGCCGTGCAGGCGATGCGCGACGGCGCGTACGACTTCATCGAAAAGCCGTTCGCGGCCGAGCGGCTGATCGAGACGGTCCGCCGCGCGCTCGAGCGGCGCGAGCTCGTGCTCGAGAACCATGCGCTGCGGCGCGAGCTGGCCGGCCAGAACATCGTCGCGCCGCGCATCATCGGCCGCAGTCCGGCGATCGAACAGGTGCGCAAGCTGATCGCGAACGTCGCGCCCACCGACGCATCGGTGCTGATCAACGGCGACACGGGCGCCGGCAAGGAGCTGATCGCGCGCAGCCTGCACGAGCTGTCGCCGCGCCGCGACAAGCCGTTCATCGCGGTGAACTGCGGCGCGCTGCCCGAGCCGATGTTCGAGTCAGAGATGTTCGGCTACGAGCCCGGCGCGTTCACCGGCGCCGCGAAGCGCCGCGTCGGCAAGCTCGAATATGCGTCCGGCGGCACGCTGTTCCTCGACGAAATCGAAAGCATGCCGCTCGCGCTGCAGGTGAAGCTCCTGCGCGTGCTGCAGGACGGCGTGCTCGAGCGGCTCGGCTCGAATCAGCCGATCCGCGTGAACTGCCGCGTCGTCGCGGCCGCGAAAGGCGACATGAGCGAACTCGTCGCGGCCGGCACGTTCCGGCGCGACCTGCTGTACCGGCTCAACGTCGTGACGATCGCGCTGCCGCCGCTCGCCGAGCGCCGCGAGGACATCGTGCCGCTATTCGAGCACTTCATGCTCGACGCGGCCGTGCGCTACGGGCGGCCGGCCCCCGTGCTGACCGACCGGCAGCGCGCGAGCCTGATGCAGCGCGACTGGCCCGGCAACGTGCGCGAGCTGCGCAACGCGGCCGACCGCTTCGTGCTCGGCGTCGCCGACATGCCGCAGGAAGCCGGTGCGAGCGGCGACGACGCCGAGAGCGACCAGACGCTGAAGGAGCGCATCGAGCAGTTCGAGCGCGCGGTGATCGCCGAGGCGCTGAACCAGACGGGCGGCGCGGTCGCCGCGACGGCCGACCGGCTGCATGTCGGCAAGGCGACGCTGTACGAGAAGATGAAGCGCTACGGGCTGTCGGCGAAAGGCGAAACCGAGCGCTGAAAAAGAGACGGACCGCGGAACCGGGCTGGCCGGTCGTGCGGTCCGTCATGCGGGGCAGGGCGCGGCGGGCGGCTCTGCGCGTCGCGTCGTGCGGAGGCTGCGCTCAGGCCGCGTTGCCGTCGAGCGCCTTCTTGAGCAGCGCGTCGAGTTCCGCGAATTGCGGGGCGCCGACGTAGCGCTTCAGGATCTTGCCGTCCTTGTCGACGACGAAGGTTGTCGGCGTAAGCTGCACGTTGCCGAACTGCTTCGCGACGCTGCCGTCGTCGAGTGCGACCTTGAACGGCAGCTGGCGCGTCTGCGCATAGTTCGCGACGTACATCGGCGGATCGTAGTTCATCGCGACCGCGACGAACTCCAGCCCCTGACCCTTGAAGCGATTGTAGGTATCGACCATCTGCGGCATTTCCTGCATGCAGGTCGCACAGCTCGTCGCCCAGAAATTCACGAGGTAGACCTTGCCCTTCAGGTCGCCGGCCGTCGACACCTTCTGACCGGACAGCAGCGTGAACGTGGCGTCCGGCACGGTGGACTTGCCGTTGAACGCGAAGAAGCCGGCAACGGCGATGGCCGCGACGACGACGGCCGCGACGATATAGCGGGCGGGGCCGGTGCGGCGCTGGGCGGGAGGCGTGGTGTTCATCTGCGGTGCTCTCGGAGTCGGTCGATGACGCGGGTCGATGCAAAGGACGTCGAAATTCGGCGGTTATTTTAGCGCGAATGCGGCGCACGCACCGGCGGCCGCCACACATCCCGGGTGTCGGCTTCGGCGGATAATGGGCCTTTTGCCTGTCCCCATCACTGCCATGCCGAAGGAAGTCATCGATTCGTTGCGCCCCCTTTTTCGTCCGCTGCGACACTTCGCCGCGCTCGCGTGCGTGAGCGCGGCGCTGGCCGCGTGCTCGCCGTCATATGACTGGCGTACGCTGCACAACGACGCCGGCTACACGATCGACCTGCCGGCGAAGCCGACCGTCGAGAACCAGCCGGTGGCGGTCGGCGGCGCGTCGATGCCGATGCGGATGCAGGCCGCGCACGTCGACGGCGCGGTGTTCGCGGTCGGCACGCTGACGCTGCCCGACGACCGCGACGACACGCGCCGCGCGGCGCTCGAGTTCCTGCGCTCCGGGCTGTCGCGCAATCTCGAAGGCGTGCCGCAGACGGCCTCGGTGCCGGTGCCGCTCGCGGCCGGCGGCGCGGTGAACGGGCTCGAGCTGCGCATCGCGGGTGCGGCGAGCGGCGGCGACCGCTCGCGCAAGACGATCGTCGCGCGGCTCGTGGCGCGCGGCCGGCACGCGTACCAGGCCGTCGCGATCGCCGACGGGCCGCTCGCGCAGGAGCAGTTGGACCAGTTTTTCGGCTCGTTCAAGCTCGACTGAACAGCGGCCGGCGAGGGTGCTCAGACACTTCATGACAATTGAAAGTTCATTCGCAGCTTTCGACGCTAATCGCCGGATTTTGCGGGGATTTTTCGGCTATCCACAGCGCATGTGGATAACTTTGTTGAAAAGTTGACCGAATCGCCCGCAAAGCCGCGCCGGACGGCCTTCCGGCGCATTTGACGGTTGGCCATTCATTTCGGAAAAATCAATAAAAACAAAGGGATACGAATCTCGTGGCGAAGGGGTGCCCGCGCCGGTTGATCAGGGGCCGGATTCGCGAAATTGTGCATAAGTCAAGTCTTGACAGTCATATTTTGTCCTCCGCGGGCATTCATAGTGCCGTGAGCGCACGCCGGTAGCGGATCGCCTCGGCGATCTGCGCGGCCGTCGGCAACGGGTCGCCGGCCAGGTCGGCGATCGTCCGTGCGACCTTCAACACGCGGAAATACGCACGTGCCGACCAGCCGAAGCGCTCGCCGGCCTCGCGCAGCAGCCGCTCGCCGTCGTCGGTCGGCCGGCACAGGTCGTCGGTCTCGCGCCCGCTCAGCATGTGATTGGTCTTGCCCTGCCGGTCGAGCTGCAGCGCACGCGCCCGGGCGACCCGCGCGGCGACCGCGGTGCTCGGCTCGCCGGGCGCCGTCGCGCGCGACGCGAGTTCGGCCGGCGATAGCGCGGGCAGGTCGATCTGGATGTCGATGCGGTCGAGCAACGGCCCCGACAGCTTGCGCAGATAGCGCGTGGCGAGCTCCGGGGTGCAGCGGCAGCGCCCGGACGGATCGCCATGCCAGCCGCACGGGCACGGATTCATCGCGGCGATCAGCTGGCACGCGGCAGGGAAGTCGGCCTGCTGCGCCGCGCGCGAGATTGTGATGCGGCCGACTTCCAGCGGCTCGCGCAGCATCTCCAGCACGTGCCGGTCGAATTCGGGCAACTCGTCGAGAAACAGTACGCCGAGGTGCGCGAGCGTGATCTCGCCCGGCTGCGGCGGGTTGCGGCCGCCGACCAGCGCGGCGGCGCTCGACGAGTGGTGCGGCGCGCGGAACGGGCGCCGCCGCCAGTGCGCGGGCGAGAAGCCGATGCGGCTCGCGGAAAGGAGCGCGGCCGACGCCAGCGCCTCGTCGTCGGTCAGCGGCGGCAGGAGGCCGGGCAGCCGCGCGGCGAGCATCGACTTGCCGGCGCCGGGCGGCCCGATCATCAGCATGTGATGCCCGCCCGCGGCGGCGACTTCGAGCGCGCGCCGGGCGCCGCGCTGGCCGACGACGTCCGCGAGATCGGGGGCGGCCGGCGCCGGCACGCCGTCGAGGCCGGGCGCCTCGACCGGCGCGAGCCGCGCATCCGGCGCACCGGCCAGGTGCGCGCACAGCGCGGGCAGGTCGGGCGCGCCGAACACGGTGACACCCGGCACCAGCGCGGCCTCGGCCGCGCTGTCGAGCGGCAGGTACAGCTCGGGCGGACGGGCTGCGGCCGCCGGCCCGGACGGCGCGACGGCCGCGGCGCGAGACCCGAAGCCCGCGCCGGTCCCCGCGGCGGCGGGCCCGAAGCCGGATCCGGTCTCCGTGGCGCAGGACCCGAAGCCCGCTCCAGTCGCCGCGGCGCGCCAGTCCCGTGCCGCGCCGCACGCCATCGCGAACGCGCCCCGCATCGGCCGCAGCGCGCCGGTCAGCGACAGTTCGCCCGCGAATTCGCGGCCGGCCAGCGCGTCGGCCGGGAGCTGGCCGTTCGCGGCGAGGATGCCGAGCGCGATCGGCAGGTCGAAGCGGCCGGACTCCTTCGGCAGGTCGGCCGGCGCGAGATTGACGGTGATGCGCCTGACGGGGAAGTCGAATCCGCAGTTCTGCAGCGCGGCGCGCACGCGCTCGCGGCTTTCGCGGACTTCGAGATCGGGCAGGCCGACGATCGAGAACGACGGCAATCCGTTGGCAAGATGGACTTCGACGGTGACGTCCGGCGCGCGGCCGGCCGCCGGCGCGCGACTGCGCACCACGGCGAGCGACATGGCGAGGCTCCTTTAAATGAATCGGACGGGCAACGGCCATTCGGGCCGCATGCCGCGGGAATCGGAGGAATCGGTGCGCGCTTGCCGGCGTGGCGCGGAAAAGAACGAGGAACGACGAACAGCGAAGCGCTACAAACAGCGAAGAGCGAAGAGCGAAGAGCGAAGAGCGAAGAGCGAAGAGCGAAGAGCGAAGAGCGAAGAGCGAAGAGCGACGAACAGCGAAGAGCGGGGGATTGCGAGGAACGACGGAACGGCTGACCGGCCCGGATGTCAGGCGCGGGCCGCACGAGGCGGCCCGCGCCCGGACCTGTCGGTCGGGTGGGGCGTCAGGCCTGGGACGCTGCGAGCTTCTGCTCGAGTTCCGCGACGCGCTTCTCGAGTTCCTCGAGACGCACGCGGGTGCGGGCGAGCACCTGTGCCTGCGTGTCGAACTCCTCGCGCGTGACGAGATCGAGCTTCGAAAAGCCTTGCGACAGCATGGCCTTCACGTTGCGCTCGACATCCTTGGCCGGCGAGTTTTTCAGCAGGTCGCTGACGCGCGACTGCAGGTCGTTGAAAACATCGCTGGGTTGCTTCATGAGATTTCCTTCCTTGCACAAAAAGTGTGCATCTTCAGTTGCGTACGTGCCCATGATGCACGCATGACCGGAAATGGTGCGCGCGCGGCGCGAATTCCGGGCATGGCGCCCGCATGGGTGAATGGCCCGGAGATCCGGGACGTGCGTGCACTCTAGCAATGATCCTTTCGGCGCGCCAGCAAACCTGGGCCACGTTGGCCATTCGGCCGGGCTTTCGCATCTTTCCGTACCTTTCAGCACGCGATGCAACCCCGTTTCGGAGCCGTTCGAGGCGGTGCTCGCGCGAACATGGCATGCGAGTTGCTGAGGAGAGACGGTCACACCATTCCAACCAATTCGACGGGATCAACCTGCGAGAGGACTCCATGAAACTGATTACCGCAATCATCAAGCCGTTCAAGCTCGATGAGACGCGCGAAGCGCTCTCCGCGCTCGGCGTCTCGGGCATCACGGTCACTGAGGTGAAAGGGTTCGGGCGCCAGAAGGGGCACACCGAGCTGTACCGGGGTGCCGAATACGTGGTCGATTTCCTGCCGAAGATGAAGATCGAGGCGGCCGTGTCCGACGATCTCGTCGACCAGGCGGTCGAGGCGATCGAGCGTGCGGCCCGCACCGGCAAGATCGGCGACGGAAAGATCTTCGTCACGCCGATCGAGCAAGTGATCCGGATCCGGACCGGGGAGACCGGCGCAGACGCGCTGTAACAGACCAAGACAAGCGACAAGAGGAAACCCGAGATGCGCAAACTTCTGATGTCCCTGCTGATGGCTGGCTCGCTGATCGCGGCTGGCGTCGGTCCCGCGCTCGCCGACGACGCGGCCTCCGCCGCGGCAGCGTCCGCGCCCGCCGCCACGGCGTCCGATGCATCGGCAGCCGCGGCTCCCGCCGCTTCGGCGCCGGCCGCCACCGACGCATCGGCACCTGCCGCTGCCGCCGCACCCGCTTCGGGCGCCGCCTCCGACGCATCGGCCGCCGCCGCCGCGTCCGCGCCGGCCGCACCCGCCGCGCCGACCGAGCCGTTCTCCGTCGATTCGTCGAAGATCAGTGCCGGCGACACCGCGTGGATGCTGACGTCCACCGCGCTCGTGCTGTTCATGACGATCCCCGGCCTCGCACTGTTCTATGCGGGCATGGTCCGCAAGAAGAACGTGCTCGCGACCGTGATGCAGAGCTTCGCGATCACCGCCGCGATCACGGTGCTGTGGACGGTGGTGGGCTACAGCCTCGCGTTCACGCCGGGCAACGGCTTCATCGGCGGCCTGTCGCGCGTGTTCCTACACGGCATGAACTACATCAAGGGCGACAAGGCGACCACGCTGACCGTCAGCCATCTCGCGACGACGATTCCGGAATCGGTCTACTTCGTCTACCAGATGACGTTCGCGATCATCACGCCGGCGCTGATCTGCGGCGCGTTCGCCGATCGCATGAAGTTCTCGGCGATGCTCGTGTTCATGACGCTCTGGTCGCTGATCGTCTATGTGCCGATCGCGCACATGGTGTGGGAGCCGACCGGCTGGCTGTCGGCCGACGGCGTGCTCGACTTCGCGGGCGGCACGGTGGTGCACATCAACGCCGGTATCGCAGGCCTCGTGTCGTGCCTCGTGCTCGGCAAGCGCGTCGGCTACGGCCGCGAATCGATGGCGCCGCACAACCTGGTGCTGACGATGATCGGTGGCTCGATGCTGTGGGTCGGCTGGTTCGGCTTCAACGCGGGCTCCGCGGTCGCGGCCGACGGCCGTGCCGGCTTCGCGATGCTGACCACGCAAGTGGCGACCGCCTGCGCGGCGCTCGGCTGGATGTTTGCGGAATGGGTCGCGAAGGGCAAGCCGTCGGTGCTCGGCATCGTGTCGGGCGCGGTCGCGGGTCTCGTGGCGATCACGCCGGCTGCCGGCTTCGTCGGCGTCGCCGGTGCGCTCGTGATCGGCATCGCGGCGGGCGTGATCTGCTTCTGGTCGGCCACGTGGCTCAAGTCGAAGCTCGGCTACGACGATTCGCTCGACGCGTTCGGCGTGCACGGCATTGGCGGGATTCTCGGCGCGCTGCTGACGGGCGTGTTCGCGGTCAAGGACATCGGCGGCGCCGACGGCAGCCTGCTGCTGCAGGCGAAGGGCGTGCTGATCACGCTGGTCTACAGCGGCGTGCTGAGCTTCGTGCTGCTGAAGCTGATCGACCTGACGATTGGCCTGCGCGTGTCCGAAGAGGAAGAGCGCGAGGGCCTCGACGTGATCCTGCACGGCGAACATGTCGAATAAGTCACAAGGATGACGGCGGGCCGCCGCGCAGACGGCGCCCGCCACGAATGAGCGCAGCGACTTCGGCCCGCCACCCGGCGGGCTTTTTTTCTCCTGCCGCGTGCTGCCGTAGCGCATAACCCTTCAGGCTATCGGGTCAATAGCCGAAAACTTCCTCCATATCCTTGTGAAGCCGGGAACAATCCCCAAATGGGCAAGGCAATTGCTCTACAATCTTCATTCTCCCGCTCGCGAGTGATTCATGGTTCCCCACCTCGTTACCGCGTTGAACGGTCCGCTGCTCGAGCTCGAGCAGAAGATCCTCGACGCGACGCCTGCGATCGAACGCTGGTTCAGGCTCGAATGGCAGGAACACACCCCGCCGTTCTATTGTTCGGTGGACCTGCGCAACGCCGGTTTCAAGCTGGCGCCCGTCGACGCGAACCTGTTCCCCGGCGCGTTCAATAATCTGCCGTCCGAAGTGCTGCCGCTCGCCGTCCAGGCCGCGATGGCCGCGATCGAGAAGATCTGCCCGGACGCGAAGAACCTGCTCGTGATTCCCGAGCTGCCGACCCGCAACGCGTTCTACCTGGAAAACGTCGCGCGGCTCGCGACGATCATGCGCCAGGCCGGCCTGAACGTGCGCTTCGGCTCGCTCGACCCGAGCATCACCGACATGACGCCGATCACGCTGGCCGACGGCCAGAAGATCGTGCTCGAACCGCTCGAGCGTTCGCAGCGCCGCCTCGGCCTGAAGAATTTCGATCCGTGCTCGATCCTGCTGAACAACGACCTGTCGGCCGGGATTCCCGCCGTGCTGGAGAACCTGCACGAGCAGTACCTGCTGCCGCCGCTGCACGCGGGCTGGGCCGTGCGCCGCAAGTCGACGCACTTCTCGTGCTACGACGACGTCGCGAAGAAGTTCGCGAAGATGGTCGGCGTCGATCCGTGGATGGTGAATCCGTATTTCGCGCACGTCGAAGGCGTCGACTGGCAGGCGCATGAAGGCGAGCAGGCGCTCGCCGACGCGATCGACGGCGTGCTGAAGAAGATCGCGCGCAAGTACCGCGAATACGGCATCAGCGAAAAGCCGTACGTCGTCGTGAAGGCCGACGCGGGCACCGCCGGGCGCGGCGTGATGACCGTGCACGACGCGGCCGAGATCGGCCGCATGTCGAAGGCCGAGCGCGCGCAGATGGCCGAGTCGAAGGCCGGGCTCGCGGTGCGCGATGTGATCGTCCAGGAAGGCGTCTACACGTTCGAGCGCGTCGGCGACGAAGTGGCCGAGCCGGTCGTGTACATGATCGACCGCTACGTGGTCGGCGGTTTCTACCGCACGCACGGCGGCCGCGAGCGCGACCAGAACCTGAATGCGCCCGGCATGCACTACGTGCCGCTCGGCTTCGAGCACACCGCGCTGCCGGATGCCGGCGCGAAGCCGGGCGCCGCGCCGCCGAACCGTTTCTACATGTACGGCGTCGTCGCGCGCCTGTCGCTGATCGCGTCGTCGATCGAACTGGAAAAGACCGATCCCGAAGCCATCCAGGTGTAACGGCTTCGCTACGTACAGGACCCGCATGGACATTCTCTTTATCGCCGACCCGCTCGAGCGCTTCAAGATCTACAAGGATTCGACCTACGCGATGATGGCGGAGGCCGCGCGGCGCGGGCATGCGGTGTACGCGTGCCAGCCGCACCAGCTCGCATGGACGGGCTCGGGCGTCGAGGCGGACGTGCAGCGCGTGACGATCGTCGGCGACACGGCCGACCTGCATCGCCATCCGTGGTTCGAGGCGGCCGCGCACGAATCGCGTCAGCTGACGTCGTTCGACGCGGTGCTGATGCGCAAGGATCCGCCGTTCGACATGGAATACGTGACGGCCACCTGGATGCTCGAGCTTGCCGAACGGGCGGGCGCGCGCGTGTTCAACAAGCCCCAGTCGATCCGCGATCACTCGGAGAAGCTCGCGATCGGCGAGTTTCCGCAGTTCGTCGCGCCGACGCTCGTCACGCGCGACGCCGCGCGCTTGCGTGCGTTCCATGCCGAGCATGGCGACGTGATCGTGAAGCCGCTCGACGGCATGGGCGGGATGGGCGTGTTCCGCGTGAAGGCCGACGGGATGAATCTCGGCGCGATCATCGAGATGCTCGGCCACGACGGCACGCGCTCGCTGATGATCCAGAAGTTCATTCCGGAGATCACGGCGGGCGACAAGCGCATTCTGCTGATCGCCGGCGAGCCGGTGCCGTATTCGCTCGCGCGGATTCCGCAGGGCAGCGAGGTGCGCGGCAATCTCGCCGCGGGCGGGCTCGGCGTCGCGCAGCCGCTGACGCCGCGCGACCGCGAGATCGCCGCGACGCTCGGGCCGGTGCTCGCCGCGCGCGGGCTGCTGCTGGTCGGGCTCGACGCGATCGGCGACTGGCTGACCGAGGTGAACGTGACGAGCCCGACGTGCTTCCGCGAAATCATGGAGCAGACGGGTTTCGACGTCGCCGCGATGTTCATCGACGCGCTGGAGCGGGCGGCCGCGTAGCCCGCTTTCCGCGCAAGCCCGGCGGCGGCCGCGCAGGCCCCCCGTCGCCGGAGCGGTTCGACCGGCCTGCTACAATGCCCGCTTGCCCGGTGCCGCGACCAGCGCGCCGAAGGCCCGGCGGTCGGGCCGAAACCGTTGCAAGGCTGAACATGAAACGTTTCCCATACTCGCTATGCTCGTTGCCCCGCTGCGGGGCGTCGGCCCGCCAAGGGCGGCCGGGGGCAGTCTGACATGGCCGGGATTCTGATCATCGCGCACGCGCCGCTCGCCACCGCGCTGCGGGACTGCATCGCGCACATCTACGGCGGCGTGCCCGCGCGCATCGGCTGTATCGACGTGCTGGCGGACAGCGACCCGACCCAGGTGATGGCGTTCGCGCACGCGGAGCTCGCGCGGCTCAGGGAAGAGAACGGCGTCGTCGTGCTGACCGACATGTACGGCGCGACGCCCGCGAACATCGCGGGCCAGCTCGCGAAGCTCGACAACGTGCGCGTGCTGGCGGGCGTGAACCTGCCGATGCTGGTGCGCGCCGTCTGCTACCGTACCGTGCCGCTCGACAAGCTCGTCGACAAGGCGTTGTCCGGCGGCGCGAAGGGCGTCCACGAGGTGTCGGCCGGCACGCCGCCGCCGCCTTCGGAAACCGGCTGCGGCCAGTGCGCGCCGATTCCGCCCGAGCCGCAACCGCGCACCGAATCGCACTGACCGTCCCGTTTTCCGTTTTAGACCGACCCGCCGACGCACGTCGCCGGCGGCCTCGACCGACCCGACCGAGAATCATGCTTCAACAAGAAACCACCATCGTCAACAAATTGGGGCTCCATGCGCGCGCATCGGCCAAGCTTACGCAACTGGCCGGCAACTTCCAGTCGGAAGTCTGGATGACGCGCAACGGACGCAAGATCAACGCGAAAAGCATCATGGGCGTGATGATGCTCGCGGCGGGCATCGGCAGCAGCGTGACGATCGAGACCGAAGGTCCGGACGAGCGCGAGGCGATGGACGCGTTGCTCAAGCTGATCGCGGACAAGTTCGGCGAAGGTCAGTGATCGGGGGCCTGCCCCGCGATCGTTGCCGTTTCGAAGCAGAATGCCGCGTATGTCGCGGCATTTTTTTCGTCCGTAGCATTGATGCGGAAATCGCAATGCTGCGCTGCATGCAGCCAGCACGGAGGTGCGGAATTTATAATCGCTAACCGGGGTCATAAGCGCATCGCAGCAGTGTGCCGCGGCTTTACATGTACAGAGGAGGTGCGCGTGTCCTTCACGCTGCATGGCATTCCCGTCTCACGTGGTATCGCGATCGGGCGAGCGTATCTGATCGCGCCGGCGGCGCTCGACGTCGCCCATTACCTGGTCGAGGCGAACCAGATCGACGCCGAGGTCGAGCGTTTCAGCACGGCGCGCGAGGTCGTGCATCGCGAACTCGAGGCGCTGCGCGCCGACCTGACCGACGACACCCCGACCGAAGTGGGCGCGTTCATCGACGTCCACGCGATGATCCTGAGCGACGCGATGCTCGTGCAGGAAACCATCGACCTGGTCCGCACGCGACGCTACAACGTCGAATGGGCGCTGACCGAGCAGCTCGAGCTGCTCACGCGCCACTTCGACGATATCGAGGATGAATACCTGCGCGAGCGCAAGGCCGACATCGAGCAGGTGGTCGAGCGCGTGCTGAAGGCGCTCGCCGGTGCGCCGTCGGCGTCGCAGGCGCTCGATCGCGCGGCCAAGAACGGTACGAACGAGATGATCGTCGTCGCGCACGACATCGCGCCGGCCGACATGATGCAGTTCAAGACGCAGTCGTTCCAGGCGTTCGTCACCGACCTCGGCGGCCGCACGTCGCACACGGCGATCGTCGCGCGCAGCCTCGGCATTCCGGCCGCGGTCGGCGTCCAGCATGCGAGTTCGCTGATCCGCCAGGACGACCTGATCATCGTCGACGGCGACCAGGGGATCGTGATCGTCGATCCCGCGCCGATCGTCCTCGAGGAATATTCGTACCGCCAGTCCGAGAAGCTGCTCGAACAGCGCAAGCTGCAGCGCCTGAAGTTCTCGCCGACGCAAACCCTGTGCGGCACGAAGATCGACCTCTACGCGAACATCGAGCTGCCCGACGACGCGAAGGCGGCAGTCGAGGCCGGCGCGGTCGGCGTCGGGCTGTTCCGCTCCGAGTTCCTGTTCATGCATCAGAAGGAGATGCCCGAGGAGGAGGAGCAGTTCGCCGCGTACAAGCGCGCGGTCGAGTGGATGAAGGGCATGCCGGTGACGATCCGCACGATCGACGTCGGCGCGGACAAGCCGCTCGAGGCGCTCGACGAAGGCTACGAGACGGCGCCGAACCCGGCGCTCGGCCTGCGTGCGATCCGCTGGAGCCTGTCCGAGCCGCAGATGTTCCTCACGCAGCTGCGCGCGATCCTGCGCGCGTCCGCGTTCGGGCAGGTGAAGATCCTGATCCCGATGCTCGCGCACGCGCAGGAGATCGACCAGACGCTCGACCTGATCCGCGAGGCGAAGCGCCAGCTCGACGACGCGGGGCTCGCATACGATCCGAACGTGCGCGTCGGCGCGATGATCGAGATCCCGGCCGCGGCGATCGCGCTGCCGCTGTTCCTGAAGCGCTTCGATTTCCTGTCGATCGGCACGAACGACCTGATCCAGTACACGCTCGCGATCGACCGCGCGGACAACGCGGTCGCCCACCTGTACGACCCGCTGCATCCGGCGGTGCTGCACCTGATCGCCTATACGCTGCGCGAAGCGAAGCGCGCGGGCGTGTCGGTGTCGGTGTGCGGGGAGATGGCGGGAGATCCGGCGCTCACGCGCCTGTTGCTCGGGATGGGGCTCACCGAGTTCTCGATGCACCCGAGCCAGTTGCTGGTCGTGAAGCAGGAGATCCTGCGCGCGCACCTGAAGGCGCTCGAGAAGCCGACGGCCGACGTGCTGGCCGCGTTCGAGCCGGAGGAAGTGCAGGCCGCGCTCAAGCGCCTGTCGGTCGCGGAACCGCGCGCGGACGCGGCCGCCTAGGCGGCGCGGACTGCGCGGCGAAACCGTCGCGGGCGTCGCGAAGGTAGCGAAACGTCGCGCATGCGCCGCCCGGCGCATGCGTTCATGCATCCCGCGCGCGTCAGTGCCGGCCCTGGCACACGGGGCAGTCGGCCTGGCGCGCGATCTTCATCGTCGTCCATTCCATCCGCAGCGAATCGAGCATCATCAGCCGCCCGTTGAGCGTCGTGCCGATCGCGCCGATCACGCGCAGCGCTTCGGCGGCCTGCATCGCGCCGATGATCCCGACCGTCGGCGCGAACACGCCCATCGTCGCGCACGCGACTTCCTCGAACGGCTGGTCCTCCGGAAACACGCACGCGTAACAGGGCGCGGCCGGGTCGCGGAAGTCGAACGTGCTGATCTGGCCGTCGAAGCGCAGCGCGGCGCCCGACACGAGCGGCACGCCGTGCGCGACGCACGCGCGGTTGATCGCATGGCGCGTCGCGAAGTTGTCGGTGCAGTCGAGCACGACGGTCGCCTGCGGCACGTGCGCGTCGAGCCATGCATCGTCGACGCGCGCCGCGACCGCATGCACGGTCACTTCGGGGTTCAGCTGCGCGAGCGCGTCGCGCCCCGATTCGACCTTGCTGCGGCCGACCGACGCCGTCACGTGCAGGATCTGCCGCTGCAGGTTCGTGAGGTCGACCGTGTCGGCGTCGACGAGCGTGATCGTGCCGACCCCGGACGCCGCGAGATACATCGCGGCCGGCGAGCCGAGACCGCCGGCACCGACGACGATCGCATGCGCGTCGAGGAAGCGCTGCTGCGCCTCGATGCCGATTTCATCGACGAGGATGTGGCGGGAGTAGCGGAGGAGTTGATCGTCGTTCATGGGAGAGGTCGGGTGAGGCATGCCGCCGGCGGCGGCGCGGACGCCTCTGCGTCCATCTGCGTATTCTAGGCGCACATGAAAAACGGGCCATCGCGGTCTTCCCGCGATGGCCCGTCGGATGCCGGCCGGCGCTTACTGCGGTGCCGACGCGGGCTTCGGTGCGGCGGCCTTCGCGCCCGACGCCTTCGCGGGGGACGCGGCCTTGGTCGCAGGGCTCTTCGTCGTGCTCTCGGCGAGCAGCGACTTCGATTCCTGCACCGTCTTGCCTTCGAGCTTGTTGAGCGCCTGCTGCATCATGAAGTCGTCGGCGCTGCCGAACTCGATCGGCTTGCGATCGCGGTCCTTCTGGCGTTGCTCCGGCGTCTTCTTGTCGTTCTGCTCCTCGAGGACGCGCAGCTGATCCATCCGGCGCTGCTCGCGCTCTTCCTGTTCCTTCTTCTCGTTCGGATCCTGCGTGTTCGCGAGGTGGTTCGTGTAGTCGACCTCGCGCGTCACGAGCACGTCGTCCGGATCGCCGTCCGCATACTGATCGACCGGCACGTCGGGCGTGATGCCCTTGTTCTGGATCGAACGGCCGCTCGGCGTGTAGTAGTAGGCGGTCGTCAGGCGCAGCGCGGTGTCGGCCGTCATCGGACGGACCGTCTGCACCGAGCCCTTGCCGAACGTCGTCTTGCCCATGATCTGCGCGCGCTTCGAATCCTGCAGCGCGCCGGCGACGATCTCCGACGCGGACGCCGAGTAAGCGTTCGTCAGCACGACCATCGGCACGGTCTTGAAGATCGGCGGCAGGCTCTTCAGCGGATCGCCGTCGAAGGACGGCAGGCGGTAGTTGTCGTAGGTGTCGCGGTAGACCTGCTTCGAATCCGGGATCTGGCCGTTGGTCGACACGACGACGGAGTCGGGCGGCAGGAACGCGCCGGCGACGCCGACCGCGCTCTGCAGCAGGCCGCCGCCGTTGTTGCGCAGGTCGACGATCAGGCCCTTCAGGTTCGGCTGCTGGCGCGCGATGTCCTGCAGCTTCGCGGCGAGATCGGGCGTCGTGCGCTCCTGGAAGCTCGTGATCCGGATATACGCGTAGCCCGGGTCGAGCAGCTTCATCTTCACGCTCTGGACCCTGATGATCGCGCGCGTGACCGTGATCGGGAACGTGCGGTCGTCGCTCTTGCGGAAGATCGTCAGCGTGACCTTGGTGCCCGGCTCGCCGCGCATCTGCTTGACGGCCTTGTCGAGCGTCATGCCGCGCACCGGCTTGTCGTTGATGCGCGTGATCAGGTCGCCCGGACGGATGCCGGCGCGGAACGCGGGCGTATCTTCGATCGGCGAGATCACCTTGACGAGGCCGTCTTCCTGCGAGATCTCGATGCCGAGACCCGCGAAGCGGCCCTTGGTCTGCTCCTGCAGCTCGTCGTAGTCGGTCTTGTCGAGGAACGACGAGTGCGGGTCGAGGCTCGACACCATGCCCTTGATCGCCGCCGTCAGCAGCTTCTTGTCGTCGACCGGCTCGACGTACTCGCGCTTGATCTGGCCGAACACTTCCGCGAACAGGCGGAGCTGGTCGAGGGGAAGCGGTGCCGTGGCGGTCTGCTCGGCCGATGCCGAAACCTGCAGCGTGGCGAATACGCCCGTGGCGAGGCCCGCGGCAATCAGGCCGATGTTCTTCAATTTCATTCGCATAGAGAGTCTGGTGCGGTCGGGAAGCGCGTGGCGGTAGCGGGGATGTAGCGGACAAGTATAACTGTTCGCCCGATTGCTCAGTGGACCGGTGCGAAATGGTCCGGGAGCCCGGTCCCGGCGGGGGCGCCGGATGCGCAGCGGATTCGAAAGCGGGTTCGACAGCACCGGGGCCGCGAAGGTTCGCCCCGCGCGCCGGAGCAGCCGGGCAGGCCGCGCGCGAGGCGGCCCGCCCGGCACGACGGGTATCAGCCCGCCTTGCCCTGCTTCGCGACGGCGGCCTGCGCCTTCGCGATCGCGTCCTGGTCGCCCAGGTAGTAGTGCGTGATCGGCTTCAGGTTCTCGTCGAGCTCATACACGAGCGGCACGCCGTTCGGGATGTTCAGGCCGACGATGTCGCTGTCCGAGATGCCGTCGAGGTACTTGATCAGCGCGCGCAGCGAGTTGCCGTGCGCGGCGATCAGCACCTGCTTGCCCGCACGGACGGCCGGCGCGATCGACTCGTTCCACAGCGGCAGCACGCGCGCGACCGTGTCCTTCAGGCATTCGGTGAGCGGCAGCTGCTCGCGCGGCACCTTCGCGTAGCGCGGGTCGCCGAACGGCGCGCGCTCGTCGGTCGGCTCGAGCGCCGGCGGCGGCGTGTCGTAGCTGCGGCGCCACACGAGCACCTGCTCGTCGCCGAACTTGGCGGCCGTTTCCGCCTTGTTCAGGCCCGACAGCGCGCCGTAGTGGCGCTCGTTCAGGCGCCACGAGTGGACGACCGGCAGGTACATCAGGTCCATCTTGTCCTGCACGTGCCACAGCGTGCGGATCGCGCGCTTGAGCACCGACGTGTAGGCGATGTCGAACGTGTAGCCGGCCTCCTTGAGCAATTCGCCGGCCTGGTAGGCCTCGTTGCGACCCTGTTCGGTCAGGTCGACGTCGACCCAGCCGGTGAAGCGGTTTTCCTTGTTCCACGTCGATTCGCCGTGGCGGATGAGAACGAGTTTGTACATGGATCTTGCGGTCGGTAGTGATAGGGAAGCGGGGCGCGTCGCGCGGTACCCGGCCCGGGTCCGCCATCGCGCAAGGCGGTTATTTTATAATGGCGCGATTGTCCTCATCCGATTTCTCTTTTTCCGGCGGCATTCCGTGACGTTCTTTACCAATTACACGAACCTGGCCCTTATCGCGATCCTTCTGGTTTCCGGCGGCCTGCTCGCATGGCCGGCCCTGCGCCGCGGCCGCGGCGGCCTGTCGGCCGCGGAGGCGACGCAGCTCATCAATCGCCGCAACGCGGTCGTGATCGACCTGCGTACCGCGTCCGACTTCGCCGCCGGCCACCTGCCGTCGGCACGCCAGCTCGCCGCCGGCGAGATCGGCGCGAAAATTGCGCAGGTTGCGAAAAACAAGAGCACCCCCGTGCTGCTCGTCTGCCAGAACGGCCAGCAGTCGCAGAAGGCGGCGCGCGAGGTCGAGGCGGCAGGCTATGCCGAGGTACACGTGCTCGAGGGCGGCGTCGCCGCCTGGCAGCAGGCCGGGATGCCGGTCGTCAAACAAGGAGTGGCGAAGTGAGCAAGGTTTTGATGTACAGCACGCAGGTGTGTCCGTATTGCATTCAGGCCGAGCGCCTGCTGAAGCTGCGCGGCGTGGAGCAGATCGAAAAGGTGCTGATCGACCGCGATCCGGCCCGCCGTGAGGAAATGATGACGCGCACCGGCCGTCGCACGGTCCCGCAAATCTACATAGGCGACACGCACGTCGGCGGCTATGACGATCTGTCGAAGCTCGACCGCGAAGGCGGGCTCGTGCCGCTTCTGCAAGCGGCCTGATTAGGGCAGAATGGCCGCCGGCCGCGCCGCGGCATGAGCGCGCAGGATTCAACCGAGGCGGCCGGCGTGAAGCCGGGCCGCCGCGTCACCACTTTTAGGGAAACACCATGTCCGACGTCGAAAACCAACCGTTCTTCAACATCCAGCGCGTCTACCTGAAGGATATGTCGCTCGAGCAGCCGAATTCGCCGGCGATCTTCCTTGAGCAGGACATGCCGTCGGTTGAAGTCGAAGTCGACGTCAAGGCCGAACGTCTCGCGGAAAGCGTCTTCGAAGTCGTCGTGTCGGGCACCGTCACCGCGAAGGTGAAGGACAAGGTCGCGTTCCTGATCGAAGCGAAGCAGGCCGGCATTTTCGACATTCGCAACATTCCCGACGAACAGCTCGACCCGCTCGTCGGCATCGCCTGCCCGACGATCCTGTTCCCGTACCTGCGCTCGAACATCGCCGACGCGATCACGCGTGCGGGCTTCCCGCCGATCCACCTGGCGGAAATCAACTTCCAGGCGCTGTACGAGCAGCGTCTCGCGCAGCTTCAGCAGCAGCAGGCCGGTGCGGCAGGCGCGCCGAACGGCACGACGCTGAACTGACGTTTCACTCCGGACCGGTGCTGGGTATGAAAGTAGCCGTTCTCGGCGCCGGTGCCTGGGGCACCGCGCTCGCGGGCCATCTGGCCGCGCGGCACGATACGCTTCTCTGGGCGCGCGACGCTGCGCTGATCGCCGGGCTGCAGGCCCGGCACGAAAATTCCCGCTATCTGGACGGCATCGCGCTGCCCGATGCGCTGCGCTACGACGCCGATCTCGGCGCGGCGCTCGCGCACGGCGCCGCGGACGACGCGCTGTGCGTGATCGCAGCACCCGTGGCCGGGCTGCGCACGCTGTTCGGCGCGATGCGCGACGCGGGCTGCGTGCCCGCGCATGTCGTGTGGGTCTGCAAGGGCTTCGAGGCCGACACGCATCTGCTGCCGCACCAGGTGATCGCGGCCGAGCTGCCGGGGCAGCACAGCAACGGCGTGCTGTCGGGGCCGAGCTTCGCCCGCGAGGTCGGGCTCGCGCTGCCCGTCGCGCTGACGGTCGCGAGCACGTCCGCCGAATGCCGCGAGCGCACGCTCGCCGCGTTCCATCACGGCGCGATGCGGATCTATACGGGTGACGACGTGGTCGGCGTCGAGGTCGGCGGCGCGGTGAAGAACGTGCTGGCGATCGCGACCGGCATCGCCGACGGCCTCGGGCTCGGGCTGAACGCGCGCGCCGCGCTGGTCACGCGCGGTCTCGCCGAAATGTCGCGGCTCGGCGTCGCGCTCGGCGGCCGCGCGGAGACCTTCACGGGCCTCACGGGCCTCGGCGACCTGATCCTCACCGCGACGGGCGACCTGTCGCGCAATCGCACGGTCGGCCTCCAACTGGCGGCCGGCCGCTCGCTGAACGACATCCTCGGCGCGCTCGGCCATGTGGCCGAAGGCGTGCGCTGCGCACAGGCCGTGCTCGCGCTCGCGCGCGCACAGGCGATCGAAATGCCGATCACCGAAGCCGTGTGCGGTGTGCTGTTCGACGGCGTCGCACCGCGCGATGCGGTCAGCGGCCTGCTGCGGCGCGACGCGCGCGCCGAATAACGCCGACGAATCACACCGATTTTTTGCGGCCGGGCGCGCTCGCGCAAAGCGGGCGGCGCCAAAGCGCACTACGCTTGAACCGTCTCCGGCGTTTCGGGAGGGTGTCATGCTGCAGATCGGTTCCACCACGCTCGACGCGCAACGCGTCGACATCACGACGCTCGACGTCGACGTGATCGTCAATGCTGCGAACGGTTCGCTGCTCGGCGGCGGCGGGGTCGACGGCGCGATCCATCGCGCGGCCGGCCCGGGCCTGCTCGCCGAGTGCCGCACGCTCGGCGGCTGCGAGAGCGGCGACGCGAAGCTCACACGCGGCCACGGGCTGCCGGCCCGATACGTGATTCATGCGGTCGGCCCGGTGTGGCACGGCGGCGGGCGCGGCGAGCCCGAGTTGCTCGCGGCATGCTACCGGCGTGCGATCGAGCTGGCCGAGGAGGTTGCGGCGACCTCGATCGCATTCCCGGCGATCAGCTGCGGCGTGTACCGCTATCCGGCCGAGGAGGCCGTCGACATCGCGGTCGGCACGGTCGCCGAAATGCTGCCGCAGGCGCCGAACCTCGCACGCGTGGTATTCGCGTGCTTTTCATCCGACATCTACGACCTGTATCGCGCGCGGCTCGCGCGTATCTAGCGCGTGAGCGGATCCGGCCGCGCGCGGCCGGGCGGGCGCGTCAGGCGCCGCCTTCGAAGCCGGCCTGGCGCCATGCCTCGAACACGACCACCGCCACCGTGTTCGACAGGTTCAGGCTGCGGTTGCCCGGCCGCATCGGCAGGCGCACGCGTTGTTCGTTCGCGAAGCGTTCGAGCACCTCGGCCGGCAGGCCGCGTGTTTCCGAGCCGAACACGAACCAGTCGCCCGGCACGAATGCATGGTCATGGAAGCGGCCCGAGCCACGGGTCGTGAACGCGAACATCCGCGCGGGATCGGGTGCTTCGGTCGCGACGAACGCGTCCCAGTCGCGATGCACGCGCATTTCCGCGTACTCGTGATAGTCGAGGCCCGCGCGGCGCATCTTCGCGTCGTCGAGCGGAAAGCCGAGCGGCTCGATCAGGTGCAGGCGCGCGCCGGTGTTGGCGCACAGGCGGATCACGTTGCCGGTGTTCGGCGGAATTTCGGGGGCGACGAGGACGACGTTGAACATGGTTGGGTCTGGCTGGGCCGGCCGGGACGGAGCGACGTGCACTCGTCCCGGCCGGCCGGTTCGTGACGGCCGGCGCCGCGCGCGGGCGGCCGGCCTCTCTATCTAATTAATCCCTGGCGGTGCGCAGCGCAACCAGATTCGTCACGCGTGCGGCGCCCGCCGCCTTCAATGCCTGCGCGGCCGCCGCGAGCGTCGCGCCGGACGTCATCACGTCGTCGACGAGTGCCACGTGGCGGCCGGTGAGGTCGCCCGCCACCGCGAACGCCGCGCGCACGTTGTCGCGCCGCGCGCGCCGGTCGAGCCGCGACTGCGGCGCGGTTTCGGCCACGCGTGCCAGCAGCGCCGCGTCGGCGCGCACGCCGAGCCGGCGCGCGAGCGGCCGCGCGATCGCCCACGCCTGGTTGTAGCCGCGCGCGACGAGCCGCCCGTGCGACAACGGCACCGGTGCGATCACGTCGAAGCCGCCGGTGGCGCGCAGCGCGTCCGTGTCGTCGATCCGCTGTGCGAGCCGGGCCGCGAATTCCGCGCCGAGCGCGAGCCGCGCATGAAACTTCAGGCCGCGTGCGAGCTCGTCGAGCGGGGCGCGGTAATCGGCGAGCGCGAGCGTCGCATCGAACGGCGGCGGCGTCGCGCGGCATGCTTCGCACCGGTACGCGGACGCCGAGCCGGCGCCGCCGTGCCGGCCGCGGGCTCCGCGCGGCCGCGGCCGCCCGACGCCCAGCGGCACCGCGCAGACGTCGCAACGCAGCCGCGCTTCGTTCCAGTACGCGGCGTCGCAAGCGCTGCAAATCACCGGATGTGACAAATTGCCGCACAGCGCGCACCGATTCGGCAAGGCGAGTGCGACGACGCGCACGGCCAGCGCGCGAACCTGCGACAAAACGACGCGCATCGGGCGCGGGGCGGAACTGCGATCCATCGCGAACACTCCTGGCGGCCCCGTCTCGATGAAGGCTACGAGGCGAGCGAGTATACTTCGGGCTCTTCGCCAGTGTGCCCGACATGTCCCCAGCTTCGACTTCAACCGGCCGTCCGGCCAATGACGCCCGGCGTCTGCGGCGGATCTTCGATCGCCGCGCCGCCACGTTCGACGCGGTCGCGTTCCTGCCGCGCGAGATCGCGCAGCGGATGAACGAGCGCCTCGAATACATCAAGGTGAGCCCCGCGGCCGTGCTCGACGCAGGCTGCGGCCCGGGCGACGACCTGCCGGCGCTGCGCGCGCGCTTTCCCGAAGCCCCGGTGTTCGGCGTCGACCTGTCCGGCGCGATGCTCGCACGGGCGGGCCAGCGCGAGGTCGAGCAGGCGAGCTGGCGCCGCTGGCTGCCCGCGTCGCTCGGCCGGGCGCTGGGCCAGCGCGGCCCGCGCGTCGCGCAGGCCGACTTCTCGGTGCTGCCGTTCGCGGCCGGCGCGTTCGACCTGATCTGGTCGAATCTCGCGCTGCACTGGCATTCGCGTCCCGATACGGTGTTCCCTGAATGGCAGCGCGTGCTGCGCGTGAACGGCCTGCTGATGTTCAGCACGCTCGGCCCCGACACGCTGCGCGAGCTGCGCGCGGCCTGCGCGGACGCCGAAGCGGCGCTCGGCATCGCGCCGCCGGCCGCGCGCGTCGTCGATTTCGTCGACATGCACGACCTCGGCGACATGCTCGTCGAGAGCGGCTTCGAGATTCCGGTGATGGACCAGGAAGTGCTGACCGTCACGTACAAGACCCCCGATTCCCTGCTGGCCGACGTGCGCCGCTGGGGCGCCTATCCGTTCGACCGCGCAGTGCCGCAGCATGCGGCGCGGCGCTTTCGCGCGGCGCTTGGCGACGCGCTGGAAGCGCGCCGGCGCGCGGACGGCACGATTGCCCTGACGTTCGAGGTGATCTACGGCCACGCATGGAAGGCCGTGCCGCGCACGACCGCCGAGGGGCACGGCATCGTGCGCATCGAAGATATCGGAAAGGGGCGTCCGAAGAATCGGTAAAGCGGTAAAGAGGGGTTTTGTTATGTCTGAAATTAGCGGCGCAAAGCGGGGTCGAATAGACGCCAAAAACG
The DNA here is from genome assembly GCF_905339875.1 of Burkholderia sp. BCC1998. NCBI lineage: Bacteria > Pseudomonadati > Pseudomonadota > Betaproteobacteria > Burkholderiales > Burkholderiaceae > Burkholderia > Burkholderia sp. BCC1998. The sequence continues at coordinate 75,272 of NZ_CAJPHE010000012.1, read as the reverse complement.
GCCGGGAAGCTTGTGGCGCTTGGCTCGCGGGCCGATAGCCGCTTGCTTGTGGATGCCATTGAACCCGCCTATAATGCGTCAGCTTGTCGTCCCGGGGTCCCCGCAATACGGGCCGACGAGTCCGATGCAGGCATGCATCGCATGCCATTCGCGTGAGGCGGCGATGGAAGCAGCAAGGGTGTCGGCGGAGACGAACGATGAACCGGTCCTCGAAGACTGGCTCATGAAACGCAACTGTTCGGTGTCGCCGCGCCAGTTCGTGCTGTTTTACGCGTCGCTCGCGGGCTTCTCGCTGGTGATCGCGGCAGTGCTGATGTGGCGGGGGGCCTGGCTCGTCATGCCCTTCACGGGAATCGAATTGCTGGCGGTCGGCGTCGCGTTTGCGGTCCATGCCCGTCATGCGGTCGATTACGAGCGCATCAGGCTGTTTCCGCACCGGCTCGTGATCGAGCGGATGGATGCGGAGCGGCTCACGCAGATCGAATTCAATCCGCGCTGGGTGCGGGTCGAGCCGGGTGCGACGCCACGCGATCCGATTCGACTGGTATCGCGCGGGCAGACCGTCGTAATCGGGCAGCATCTCGCGCAGCACAAGCGTGCGCAGTTCGCCGACGAACTGCGCGTGTCGCTCAGGCGCTGCGGCTGACGAGGCGCGGGCACCGGCCGGAACAGGCCGGCGCCTTGCGACGGGGGAGGGTTTGAATGGAAATTTTGGGTAAGGATGCTATGAAAACAATCAAGCGAGCCCTCACGGGCGTGCTGGCATGCAGCGGATTGCTCTTTGCCGGCGCGGCTCTGGCGGTCGGTGATAGCCCGGGCGGCCCCCGCGTCAACGAGATCAACTTTCAGCCGCCTGTCACGAAGATCGCCGAGGAGCTCTACGATCTCCACACGATGATGCTGATCCTGTGTACGGTGATCTTCGTCGGCGTGTTCGGCGTGATGTTCTATTCGATCTTCGCGCACCGCAAATCCAAAGGCCACAAGGCCGCCAATTTCCATGAAAGCACGACCGTCGAAATCATCTGGACGATCGTGCCGTTCATCATCGTCGTGCTGATGGCGCTGCCGGCCACGAAGGCCGTCGTCGCGATGAAGGACACGACCAACGCCGATCTCACGATCAAGGTCACCGGCTACCAGTGGAAGTGGGGCTACGACTACGTGAAGGGTCCGGGCGAGGGCATCAGCTTCCTGTCGACGCTCAGCACCCCGCGTGACGAAGTGATGGGCAAGAAGCCGATCACCGAGACCTACCTGCAGGAAGTCGACAACCCGCTCGTCGTGCCGGTCAACAAGAAGATCCGCATCATCACGACCGCGAACGACGTCGTTCACTCGTGGTACGTGCCGGCGTTCGGCGTGAAGCAGGATGCGATCCCCGGCTTCGTGCGCGATACGTGGTTCAAGGCCGACAAGGTCGGCACGTTCCGCGGCTTCTGTACCGAACTGTGCGGCAAGGAACACGCGTTCATGCCGGTCGTGGTCGTCGTGCTGTCGGACGACGACTACGCGAAGTGGGTGAGCGCGCAGAAGGCCAAGCTGGCCAGCGCGTCGGTCGATCCGAACAAGGTTTACACGATGGCCGAACTCGTCGCGCACGGCGAGGAAGTCTACAAGGCGAACTGCGCGGCCTGCCACCAGGTGAACGGCAAGGGCCTCGGCGCCTTCCCGGCGATGGACGGCAGCCCGATCGTGAACGGCCCGATCGCCGGCCACGTCGAGCGCGTGCTGCACGGCAAGGGTGCGATGCCGTCGTGGGCGTCGCTGTCGGACCTCGACATCGCATCGGTCATCACGTACGAGCGCAACTCGTGGGGCAACCACAAGAACGACCTGCTGCAGCCGAAGCAAGTGACCGACGCGCGCAACGGCAAGATGCCGGAAGACGTGGCGGGCGCCGCGGCGCCGGCCGAAGCGGCCTCGGCACCGGCGCAAGCCGCGTCGGGTGCGGCCGAGCAACCGGCGGCAGCGTCGGCATCGGCGGCTGTGTCGACGATCTACTTCGAAACGGGCAAGAGCGTGCTGCCGGCCGACGCGAAGGCGGCGATCGCCGCAGCGGCCGACTATGCGAAGGCACATCCGGACGCGAAGCTCGCGCTGTCGGGTTTCACCGACAAGACGGGCTCGGCCGACGCGAACGCCGAACTGGCCAAGCATCGTGCACAGGCCGTGCGCGACGCGCTGAAGGCAGCAGGCGTGGCGGAAGACCACATTATTCTCAAAAAGCCGGAAACGATCACGGGCGGGGCTGACGCGAAGGAAGCCCGGCGGGTCGAGATCGGGCCGGCGGCTTGACGTGTCGCTGAGTTAGTCGACGTATTCGCATTAGGAGATTCTCATGTCTAGCATCGGGCACGACGTAGCCGCGGACCACGCGCACGACGACCACGCGCACGAAATGCCGCACGGCTGGCGGCGCTGGCTGTTCGCCACCAACCACAAGGACATCGGTACGCTGTACCTGCTGTTCTCGTTCATCATGTTCCTGTCGGGCGGCGTGATGGCACTCGGCATCCGTGCCGAGCTGTTCGAGCCGGGCCTGCAGATCATGCGTCCGGAGTTCTTCAACGAACTCACGACGATGCACGGCCTGATCATGGTGTTCGGCGCGATCATGCCGGCGTTCGTCGGCTTCGCGAACTGGATGATTCCGCTGCAGATCGGCGCGTCCGACATGGCGTTCGCGCGGATGAACAACTTCAGCTTCTGGCTGCTGCCGGTCGCGGCCGTGCTGCTGGTTGGTTCGTTCTTCGCGCCGGGCGGCGCGACGGCCGCCGGCTGGACGCTGTACGCACCGCTGTCGACGCAGATGGGCCCGGGCATGGACTTCGCGATCTTCGCGGTCCACATCATGGGCGCGTCGTCGATCATGGGCGGGATCAACATCGTCGTGACGATCCTGAACATGCGCGCACCGGGCATGACGCTGATGAAGATGCCGATGTTCGCATGGACCTGGCTGATCACCGCGTACCTGCTGATCGCCGTGATGCCGGTTCTGGCAGGCGCGATCACGATGGTGCTGTTCGACCGCCACTTCGGCACGTCGTTCTTCAACGCGGCAGGCGGCGGCGACCCGGTGATGTACCAGCACATCTTCTGGTTCTTCGGCCACCCCGAGGTGTACATCATGATTCTGCCGGCGTTCGGGATCGTGTCGCAGGTGATCCCGGCGTTCGCACGCAAGACGCTGTTCGGCTATAGCTCGATGGTGTATGCGACGGCGTCGATCGCGATCCTGTCGTTCATGGTCTGGGCGCACCACATGTTCGCCACGGGCATGCCGGTCACCGGTCAGCTGTTCTTCATGTACGCGACGATGCTGATCGCGGTGCCGACGGGCGTGAAGGTGTTCAACTGGCTCGCGACGATGTGGCGCGGCTCGATGACGTTCGAAACCCCGATGCTGTTCGCGATCGGCTTCCTGTTCGTGTTCACGTTCGGCGGCCTGACGGGCCTGATGCTGGCGATGGCGCCGCTCGACATCCAGTACCACGGCACCTACTTCGTGGTGGCGCACTTCCACTACGTGCTGGTGGCAGGCTCCCTGTTCGCGCTGTTCTCGGGCTGGTACTACTGGGCGCCGAAGTGGACGGGCTGGATGTACAACGAGACGCGCGGCAAGATCCACTTCTGGTCGTCGATGATCTTCTTCAACCTGACGTTCTTCCCGATGCACTTCGTCGGTCTCGCGGGCATGCCGCGTCGTTATGCGGACTACCCGGCGCAGTTCACGGACTTCAACCAGGTGGCGACGATCGGCGCATTCGGCTTCGGCCTCGCGCAGGTGTACTTCCTGTTCGCGGTCGCGCTGCCGGCCTACCGTGGCGGCGGCGACCTGGAAAAGGCGTCGGACAAGCCGTGGGATGGCGCGACGGGCCTCGAGTGGACGGTGCCGAGCCCGGCTCCCTTCCACACGTTCGAGCAACCGCCGCACGTCGAATAAGTTTCACCCGGCGTTCCGCCGCTGCCTGCCGCGCAGGCAGGCGCGGCGGGCGCCGGATCGATGTATCAGCGAAGTTTCAGCGAAGTTTCAGATGAACCGGAATCCACAACAAAGACGAACGCCCGAGCAGATTCGCGCGGGCAACAAGCGGCTCGGCCTCATCCTGCTCGTCATCGCCGCCGTTTTTTTTGTGGGTGTCGTGATCAAGCAGTGGTGGCTGTCCACTCACTGATATGCAGTAACTGACGCAGTAGCGAGGAAGTCGTCGTATGTCGAAGCCGGAAGAGGGCGCCGTCGATCGCGCATTCAATCGTTCGATGCTGGTGAAGCTCTTCGTCGTGGCCGGACTGATGTTCGGCTTCGGCTTCGCGCTGATTCCGATGTATCGCGCGATCTGCCAGATCACCGGCATCAACAACCTGGTGCAGCGCGATGTCAGCGAACGCGAGGTGAAGAACTCGCAGGTCGACATGAGCCGCACGGTGTCGGTCGAGTTCGATGCGAATGCGCGCGGCCCGCTCGGTTTCAAGCCGGAGCGCAACAGCCTCGACGTGCATCCGGGCGAGCTGACGACGATCGTATACGACGTGACCAACGGGCAGGGCCGGCCGGTGGTGGCGCAGGCGATTCCGAGCTACGCGCCGAAGCAGGCGACGGAGTTCTTCAAGAAGATCGAATGTTTTTGCTTCACGCAGCAGACGCTGGCTGCGAACGAGTCGCGCAAGATGCAGGTGGTGTTCGTGATCGATCCGAAGCTGCCGAAGGACGTGAAGACGATCACGCTGTCGTACACGTTCTTCGAGCTGAACACGCCGGCCGCGCCAGTGCCGGCACCGCGCAAGACGGCGGCGCAGGGCGACGCGAAGCCGGACGCATGACGACGGAGACGGGGCAGTGACAGAGACGAAGCGGAGCGGGTCGTTCGGCCAGGCGTTGCGAGCGGTGTTGTGGTCGTTCTTCGGGGTGCGCAAGCGGCGCGACCTGGAGGCCGACGCGACGCAGCTCAATCCGCTGCACGTGCTGATCGTCGCGTTGATCGCGGCCGGTGTGTTCATCGGCGTGCTGATCCTGATCGTGCGTGCGGTCGTGGGCTGAGGCTCGCGGCCACGAAAGAATGCAGTGCGTAGCGCCCGGGCGCTGCGTGCGGGAAAGAGCGGCGGCGGTCGTGCCGTGCAAGAAATAAAGCCGGAGCGGTTTCCGGTACACAAATTGGACTGAAGTGGAGAATCAAGCATGAGCGGTCAAAACCAGACCCCGTACTATTTCGTGCCGCATCCGTCGCAGCATCCGATCAGCGCGGCCTGCGGCCTGCTGGTCATGCTCGCGTCGGTGGCGCTGTGGATCAACGGTCACGACTGGGCTCCGTACACGGCGCTGCTTGGCCTGCTGTGGTTGCTCTTCACGCTGTACCACTGGTTCGGCGATTCGATCGCCGAGTCGGAAGGCGGTCATTACGGCAAGAACGTCGACAAGTCGTACCGCTGGAGCATGAGCTGGTTCATCTTCTCCGAAGTCATGTTCTTCGGCGCATTCTTCGGCGCGCTGTTCTACGCGCGTGAAATCGCGCTGCACCAGCTCGGCAGCCTCGACTACAAGCTGATCTGGCCGGATTTCTCCGCCGTGTGGCCGAACGAAGGCCCGGCCGCGCTCGCCGGTCACTTCAAGACGATGGGCCCGTGGCCGATCCCGACGCTGAACACGGCGCTGCTGCTGTCGTCGGGCGCGACGCTGACGGTGTCGCACCACGCGCTGCGCGACAATCATCGCAACAAGGCGATCGCATGGCTGGCCGCGACGCTCGTGCTCGGCGTCTGCTTCCTGTTCACGCAGGGCTTCGAGTACTACCACGCGTACAACGAACTGAACCTGACGCTGAACTCGGGCGTGTACGGCTCGACGTTCTTCCTGCTGACGGGCTTCCACGGCTTCCACGTGTTCCTCGGCGGCACGATGCTCGCGGTGGTGCTGGTGCGGATGATCCGCGGCCACTTCAAGCCTGATCACCACTTCGCATTCGAAGGCGCCGCGTGGTACTGGCACTTCGTCGACGTCGTCTGGCTCGGCCTGTACGTCGTCGTCTACTGGCTGTAAATGCAACAACGGCCCGCGCAGCGATGCGCGGGCCGTTTTCATTGGCGGGGACGGGGCAGCGGCCGGCTGCTTGCGCTCAACGCCAATCCGGCGCCGCCGCGACTCAGTCAGGCGGCGCTTTTGCTTGGTAGCGCCGCTGTGCGGCGAAATGTCACAGCGATTACAGAGGCCGGCGCGGTGAAGGCGTCAACGCCCGATCGGCAGGCCGGTCGAATGGATCCAGCCCATCCAGTTCGCGAACAGGATGAACAGGAACAGCGAGACCGACAGCCCGACGCGGGTGGCAAGCGACCACACCATGCGTTTCGTATGGCCGCGGTCTTGCATCATGAAGTAGAGCGCCGAGCCCATGCTGGCGACGATGAGGACGAAGGCGATGGGAACGAGGATGTGCATGACACGAACCGGACGACGGCAATTCGAAAGGAAGAGGATAATTATCGCACTTCGCTTTCGCGAATGCGCCTCGCGGGTGGCCCGATGAAGATCCGCTGGCTGCCTGCGCTGCTGATTCTCGTCGTCGTCGCGGTCACGATTCGCCTCGGGTTCTGGCAGCGCGACCGCGCGCACCAGAAGGAAGCGCTGCAGGCGAACGTCGTGCGTTACGAGCACGCGGCGCCGGTCGACGTCGGTGCGCAGCCGATTCCGCTCGCGTCGATCGAGTTCCACCGCGTGCGGGCGAAGGGCCGCTTCCTGCCGGAGCAGGCGGTTTTCCTCGACAATCGGCCGTATAACGACCAGCCGGGTTTTTACGTCGTGATGCCGTTTAAACTCACGGGCGGCGGCGTCGTGCTGGTGAACCGCGGCTGGCTGCCGCGCAACATCGCCGATCGCACGGCGATCGAGCCGTTCCCGACGCCCGACGGAGAGATCGAGATCGAAGGCATCGCGCGCGCCGACGCGTCGCGCGCGTTCGAACTCGGCGAAGGCGGCTCGGCCGCGCACCAGAAGATCCGGCAGAACCTGGACGTCGCCGCGTATGCGAAGGAAACGGGGCTGCCGCTGCAGCCGTTCGTGATCCAGCAGACGAGCGACGACGGCGACAAGCTCGTGCGCGACTGGCCGGCGGCGACGACCGGCGTCGAGCGCAATTACGGTTACATGTTTCAGTGGTGGGCCATGGCGGCGGTCGCGCTCGGCTTCGGCCTGTACGCCGCGCGGCGTGCGGCGAAGAAGTCGGCCGGCGCGTGAGCGCCATGGCAGGACGCGGCGCACGCGCCGCGGGTTCGTTTCGAGAGGTCTGATTTGTCCATGCAATCTTCCCGTCAGGGTCCGGCCGCTACGCCGATCTCGCCCGCGGCCCGCAAGCGCGGCCGCTGGATGCTCGTGCTGCTGGGTCTCGTGTGCGCGGCGCCGATCATCGCGTCGTACTTCACCTATTACGTGATCAAGCCGAAGGGCGGCTCGACCAACTACGGCACGCTGATCGAGCCGCAGCGGCCGATCCCTGCCGACCTGCAGGTCACCGACGAAACCGGCAAGACGGTGCCGCTGTCGTCGCTGCGCGGCGTGTGGCTGTTCGTGATGACCGACCGCAGCGCGTGCGACGATGCATGCGCGCAAAAGCTCTACTTCATGCGCCAGATCCGCGTCACGCAGGCGGGCGAGCGGCACCGGATCACGATGGTGTGGTTGCGCAGCGATGCGGACGCGATTCCGCAGAAGGTTCTGGAAGCCTATCCGGACACGCGCCGGCTGGTCGCCGATCCGGCCGCGGTGGCTGCATGGCTGCCGGCCGACGCCGGCACGAAGGACAGCGACCACCTCTACATGGTCGATCCGAACGGCAACCTGATGATGCGTTTCCCGAAGGACCCGAATCCCAGCAAGATCAAGTCGGACGTGACCAAGCTGCTGAAGTGGTCGAGCATCGGCTAAGGCGAGACGACGAGGCAACCATTCGATGTCGTATCTACTGCAACTCGGCCTGATCGGCCTCTGCATCGCGCTGCTGCCGCTGTCGTACGTGTGGGTGAAGGCCGATGACGACAAGTTCCGCAAGCTGGTGTGGATCACCACGTTCCTGACCCTCGACCTGGTAATGTTCGGCGGCTTCACACGGCTGACCGATTCGGGTCTCGGCTGCCCCGACTGGCCCGGCTGCTACGGCACGTCGTCGCCGTTCATCGCGCACGCCGCGATCACGGCCGCGCACCAGGCGATGCCGACCGGCCCCGTCAGCATGACGAAGGCGTGGATCGAGATGATCCACCGCTATTTCGCGATGGCGATCGGCGTGCTGATCATCGCGCAGGTCGTGATCGCCTGGTCCGCGCGGCTGCGCCGCCGCCCGCTGCACGTGTCGCCGTGGTGGCCGACGAGCCTCTTGCTGCTGATCGTCGTGCAGGGCGTGTTCGGCGCGTGGACGGTCACGATGAAGCTGCAGCCGGTGATCGTCACGACCCACCTGCTGCTCGGCCTCATGCTGCTCGGCACGCTCGGCTGGCTCGCGGCGCGGCAGACGCCGCTGCCGTCGCATGACCCGGAGGCCGGCCGCTACCGCGCGGCCGCGCTCGCGGCGCTGGTGCTGCTGGTCGTGCAGATCGCGCTCGGCGGCTGGGTGAGCACCAACTACGCGGTGCTCGCGTGTACCGACTTCCCGACCTGCAACGGTCAGTGGATGCCGCCGATGAACTTCGGCCAGGGCTTCCATCTGTGGCGCGCGCTCGGCATGACGAAGGACGGCGACGCGATCACGCAGGACGCGCTGGTCGCGATCCACTGGACCCACCGCACGTTCGCGTTCGTCGTCGTCGCATACCTGGTCGCGTTCGCGCTGAAGATGCGCCGCTTCGAGTCGCTGCGCCGGCCCGCGAACGGCGTGCTGCTGGTGGTTCTGCTGCAGTTCCTGACGGGCCTGACCAACATCGTGCTGCAGTGGCCGCTGCCGGTCGCCGTCGCGCACAACGGCGGTGCCGCGATCCTGCTGCTGCTCGTCGTCATGTTAAACTTTCGCATCCTTTCAAGCCGCCCCGGCCGTGTCGTGCAGCCCGCGCGCGACGCCGCCCCGGCGTGACCGTCCCCATGCAAAGCACCCTTTCCCAATCGCCCGGTAGCCGGTTCTCGCAGTACATGGCGCTGACGAAGCCGCGTGTCACGCAGCTCGCGGTGTTCTGCGCGGTGATCGGCATGTTTCTCGCGACGCCGGGCATGGTGCCGTGGCATGTGCTGATCGGCGGCACGGTCGGCATCTGGCTGCTGGCCGGCGCCGCGTTCGCGATCAACTGCCTCGTCGAGCAGAAGATCGACGCGATGATGCGCCGTACCGCGTGGCGTCCGTCCGCGCGCGGCGAGATCACGACTCCGCAGATCCTGCTGTTCTCGGCCGTGCTCGGCAGCGTCGGCGCGTGGACGCTCTATACCTTCACGAACCCGCTGACGATGTGGCTGACGATCGCGACGTTCGTCGGCTACGCGGTGATCTACACGCTGCTGCTCAAGCCGATGACGCCGCAGAACATCGTGATCGGCGGCGCATCGGGCGCGATGCCGCCGGCGCTCGGCTGGGCCGCGGTCACCGGCGCGGTGCCCGGCGACGCGTGGATCCTCGTGCTGATCATCTTCGTGTGGACGCCGCCGCATTTCTGGGTGCTGGCGCTCTATCGCCGCAAGGACTACGAAAACGCGGGCCTGCCGATGCTGCCCGTCACGCACGGCGAGAAGTTCACGCGGCTGCACATCCTGCTGTACACGGTGATCCTGTTCGCGGTCACGCTGATGCCGTTCATCTCCGGGATGAGCGGGGCCGTCTACCTGACGAGCGCGGTGCTGCTCGGCGCGGTGTTCCTCGCATATGCGTGGAAGATCCATCGCGACTATTCGGACGAACTCGCCCGCAAGGCTTTCCGTTACTCGATCGTCTACCTGTCGCTGCTGTTCGCCGCGCTGCTCGTCGATCACTATGCGCGCCCGCTGCTCGGCGTGTAACCGCACGGTTTGAACGCAATGCTCCATTCATGGTTCGGGCGCCGCGTGCGCCAAGGCTGGATGCTCGCGTGCGCATTCGCGGCAGCCACGCTGCTCGCCGGCTGCGACAACGCGCCGAAATTCCAGAATCTCGACATCACCGGCAACACGCAGTTCGGCAGCGATTTCTCGCTGCCGGATACGGCGGGCAAGGTGCGTACGCTCGGCGACTTCAAGGGCCGGGCGGTCGTGGTGTTCTTCGGCTATACGCACTGCCCGGACGTATGCCCGACGACGATGGCCGAACTGTCCGAAGCGCTGAAGCAGCTCGGCCCCGATGCCGCGAAGCGTGTGCAGGTGCTGTTCGTCACCATCGATCCGGAGCGTGACACGCCCGCGCTGCTCGGCCAGTACGTGCCTGCGTTCGATCCGTCGTTCATCGGCCTGCGGCCGGCCGACGAGGCGCAGCTCAAGAAGGTTACAAAGGATTTCCGCGTGTACTACGCGAAGGTGCCCGGCAAGACGCCCGGCAGCTACACGATGGATCACACCGCCGCGAGCTACGTGTTCGATCGCGACGGCAAGCTGCGCCTGTTCGTGCGCGACGGCCAGGGCCCCGGCCCGTGGGTCCACGACCTGAAGCTGCTGGTCGACTGAACGGCGTACGCCGCAGGTTCGCCCGGGCGCTCGCCTGGCGCTACGCGTGACGGCCGCGACGCGCCGTCACGCATTCCTCCTTCTTCTCCTCGATCTGCATGCGCCGCCTCGCGGGGCGGCTGCGTATGAACATTCGTGCGCTGACGCGCTTGCGCGCGTTACGGCAGCGCCGGCACGTTGAAGCCTTGCGCGGCACGCGTGATCCGGAATTCCGTCACGCGATACGTCGCGAGCCCTTCGGTCACGAACGGATCGGTCTCGAGGATCGCGTCCAGTTCGTCGCGGTCGATGCGGGCCGCGAGGATCACGCCGCCTTCGCGCGGCACCTTCGGCCCCGCCGCGATGAAGATGCCGCGCTCGAACAGCGGCTGCAGATACGCACGGTGGCGTTCGAGTGCATCGTCGATGCGCTCGAGCGATGCGTTGTAGTGGATGTCGATGACGTACATGGATGGCCCTGGAATTGTCGCCGGCGCGTGGTGTGCCGGTCGGCCGGTCTTTTTAGCACAGCGGCCGTTCCCTGTCGTGCCGGCCGTCGTCGCGCATCGTCCACCAGCACCGCCGCGGTGCATACCCATATGAGCGGGATGTATTTCACTTCCGGCCGATCCTGTGACACCATTTGCCCCTTCCTGCGAGTCCGGGGATACCCGTATCGCGCCCCATTTTCAGTTAGCAAGAAAGCGAGAAACAGATGAAGCGTCGCAGTCTCCTGAAGGTATTTTCCGTGCTGGCCACCGGTGCCGCGCTGACGCTGTCGGCGGGCGCGCACGCCGAGGACAAGGTCATCAAGGTCGGCACGGTGGCCGGCCCGGATGCGGAAGTGTGGCAGGTCGTGCAGAAGGTCGCGAAGGAGAAGGAAGGCCTGAACGTGAAGGTCATCGAGTTCAACGACTACGTGCAGCCGAACGCGGCGCTCGACTCGGGCGACCTCGACGCGAACAGCTTCCAGCACCAGCCCTACCTCGACAGCCAGGTGAAGCAGCGCGGCTACAAGATCGTCAGCGCGGGCCTGACCTACATCTCGCCGATCGGCGTGTACTCGAAGAAGTTCAAGGCGCTGAAGGACCTGCCGCAAGGCGCGAAGCTCGCGGTGCCGAACGATCCGTCGAACGAGAACCGCGCGCTGCTGCTGCTGCAGACGCAAGGCGTGATCAAGCTGAAGGCCGGCGCCGGCACGGGCGGCAACAACGCGACGGTGCTCGACATCGCCGAGAACCCGAAGAAGCTGAAGATCTCCGAGCTCGACGCCGCGCAACTGCCGCGCGTGCTGTCGGACGTCGACGCCGCCGTGATCAACACGAACTACGCGCTCGCCGCGAACCTGCAGCCGACCAAGGACGCGATCGCGCTCGAATCGCTGACGAGCCCGTATGCGAACCTGATCGCCGTGCGCGCGAAGGACAAGGATCAGCCGTGGGTGAAGAAGCTGGTCAAGGCGTACCAGTCGGCGGAAGTGCGGGAGTTCATCAAGAAGCAGTTCAAGGGCTCGATGGTTGCGTCGTTCTGAACGCCGCACACCGGTCGGACCGTTGAAACGAAGAGGCCTGCATCGCGCAGGCCTTTTTCGTTGGTGCGGCCGGCAGACCATTGCGCGGCGCGCGGCGTTCAGCGCGGGCTCACATCTCGCCGCGCCGCGAGCAGATCGCCATGATCTGCTGGATCGCGTAGTTGTCGCGCACGCCCGGCAGCGACTGCACGACGCACTCGTGGAAGCGCCGCTCGCGCGGCAGCAGCATCGCGTTGTTGCGGTACAGCGCGTCGCACGAGCGCTGGATCAGCTGCGCGGCCACGCCGTTGCGGCTCTCGCGCAGCGCGCCCAGCATGCAGTCGTCGTATTGCGCGTAGCCGTCGGTCAGCGCGAATGCCGCACCCGGCAGCGTTAGCGCGATGGCCGCGCATGCGATCGCACGGATCCCCCGTTTCATAGGCCCTCCGATGGTGTGGATCGGGTCGGCGGACAGCATAACGTAAAGCGGAAAGGGCGGCTGACGCGTTGCGCCAGGATCGGCGTCGCTTCGGAGCCGGAGGATTGCGGCGGGCGGTCGTTCCGCCGACACGCGCCCGCCACGCCCGGGGCGGCTCGCCGTCACATGACGGGGCGCCGGCTTTTCCTGCGTTTTTCCTCTGACGAAACCCCCGTTTCGTACTAGTACTGTGCGACATGAACGCATTGCCATATACTGTATATCCATACAGTTGTGGGTGGCGTCATGCTCGCATCCTCCATTTCTCCCGAATCCCTTCATCCATCGCTCTGGCGCGGCTCGCAGCTCGCGCGCGGCGATTCGCGCACGATCGACACGGGTTTCGCGCCGCTGTCCGCCGAGCTACCGGGCGGCGGCTGGCCGGTCGGCGGGCTCGTCGAACTGCTGGCCGCGCAGCCGGGCTGCGGCGAGATGCGGCTGCTCGCGCCGGCGCTCGCGCGCACCGTCAACGCGCGGCGGCCGCTCGCGCTCGTCGCGCCGCCGCAGTCGCCGCATGCGACCGCGCTGGCCGCGCTCGGCGTGCCGGCCGACGCGCTGCTGTGGCTGCGCGCCGGCAGCCGCACCGATGCGTTGTGGGCTGCCGAGCAGGCGCTCAGGACAGGCTGCTGCGGTGCGCTGCTGCTCTGGCAGGACGCGCGGCCCGATGCGCTGCGCCGCCTGCATCTCGCGGCCGCGCGCACCGGCGACACGCTGTTCGTGATGCTGCGCCCGCTGTCGGCGGCCAAACAGCCGTCGCCGGCCGTGCTGCGCGTCGCGCTGCATCCGGTGCCGGGCGGCGTGTCGCTCGACATCGTCAAGCGTCGCGGGCCCGCGCGCAGCGAGCCGCTCGCACTCGATTTGCCGTCGCCCATCGTGGAGAGCCGCTATGCGCGTCTTGCTCGGCATCCATCTGCCGCGCCTGCCGCTCGACGTGTGCGCCCCGCCGCCGTCTGACGGCGCGGCGGACGGCGCAGGCGACGCAGACGACGCAGGCTGCGCGGTGCTCGAGCAGGGTGTCGTGCTGATTGCCGATGCGCCGGCGCGCCGGCAGGGCGTGCGCGCGGGCATGAAGCGCGGCGGCGTGCTGACGCTTTCGCCCGACACGCGGCTCGTCGAACGCGATCCCGCCCGCGAGGCCGATGCGCTGCGCGCGGTCGCGCTCGCGTTGCTGCGCTTCTCGCCGTGCGTCGCGCTCGACGACGAAGCGACGCTGATCGTCGACGTCGGTCCGAGCCTGCGCCTGTTCGGTGGCCTGCCGTCGCTGTGCCGCCAGGTGCGCGCGACGCTCGCGGCGCTCGGCTATGCGGCGCGCCTGTCCGCCGCGCCGACCGGGCGCGGCGCGTGGCTGCTCGCGCGCATGTCGGCGCGTGCGCGTATCCGGCGCCGCGTGGCCGGGCCGGCTTCGCTAGTTCGTACGCTCGATCGTTTGCCGTGCGTGCTGCTGCCCGACGCGCGCCCGTATGCGGGCTGGTTCGACGGCCTCGGCTGCCGCACGCTCGCCGATCTGCGCCGCCTGCCGCGCGCGGGGCTGCAGCGGCGCTGCGGTCCCGCGCTGCTGGCCGCGCTCGATCGTGCGTACGGCGATGCGGTCGAGCCGCTCGCGTGGATGGCGGTGCCGCCCGTGTTCGACGTACGGCTCGAATTGCCGGAGCGCGTCGAATACGCGGAAGCCGTGCTGTTCGCCGCGCGGCGGCTCGTCGTGCAGCTCTGCGGGTGGCTGGCCGCGCGGCAGCTGTCGCTGGCCGCGATGACGCTCGATCTCGAGCACGAGCGCGGCCGCCAGGCCGTGCCGCCGACGCCGCTCGAACTCGCGTTCGCCGCGCCCGTGCGCGACGAGACGCACTTCATGCGGCTGCTCGGCGAGCGGCTCGCGCGCGTCGAGTTGCCGGCCGCGGTGATCGCGGTGCGGCTGAAGGCCACGCGCGTCGAATCGGTCGCACCGCCGGCCGACGATCTCTTCCCCGAGCCGGGCGGCACGCGCGAGACGCGCGCGCGGCTGTTCGAACTGCTGGTCGCGCGGCTCGGCGCGGATAACGTGCTGCGCGCGGCGCCGGTGGCCGACTATCGGCCCGAGGCCGCGAACCGCTGGCTGCCGCTCGATGCGCCGGCGGGCAAGCCGGCTGACGGACTGCCGGCTGCGCCGCCGCGTCCCGCGTGGCTGCTGGCCGAGCCGCTGCCGTTGCTGATGCGCGGGGAACGGCCGGTATTTCATACGCCGCTGAGAATGATGTCGTCGCCCGAACGGATCGAGGCAGGGTGGTTCGACGGTCAGCACGTGGCGCGCGATTATTGCGTCGCGCAGGACGAAGAGGGCGCGTGCTATTGGGTGTTCAGGGAGCGGGCGGGGAGCGAGGCCGAACCGCACTGGTTCCTGCACGGCCTGTTCGGGTGAGCGGCGATGGTTGCGGAATTCGGTTTGCTGCCAGATTACGCGGAGTTGTTCTGCCGCTCGAACTTCTCGTTCCTGCATGGCGCGTCGCATGCGGAGGAACTGGTCGAGCGCGCGGTGGAACTCGGCTATCGAGGGATCGCGATCACCGACGAATGCTCGCTCGCCGGCGCACCGCGCATGCATGTCGCGGCAAAAGCGCAAGGGCTGCCGCTCGTCATCGGTTCGTATTTCGACGTCACGCCGGATGAGGTCGCACCGGGCCACGATCCGGGCCCCGGCGCGTTCGGGCTCGTGTTGCTTGCGCAGAACCGCGAAGGCTACGGCAACCTGTCCGAGCTGATTTCATGGCGGCGGATGGAGGCGCCGAAGGGAACCTACCGGCTGACGTCGAGAATGTTGTCGAGGCCGCCCGAGGCTTTCGCTCATCTGCGCGGTATGCCCGACTGTTTCGCGATTCTCGTGCCCACGTATCCGGTGCGTGCGGAGGTACTCGATGCGCAGGTCGCATGGTTTCGCGCGACCTTCGGCGAGCGTGCGCGGCTCGGGCTCGTGCAGTTGCAGCGCGCGCTGGACGGCCCGCAGCGCGACGAGATTCGGGACGCAGGCGAGCGGCGCGGCGTACCTGTCGTCGCGCTCGGCGACGTGACGATGCATCGGCGTTCATGCAAGCCGCTGCAGGACGTGATGACGGCGATTCGCGTCGGGATGCCGGTGTCGGAATGCGGCTATGCGCTCGCGCCGAATGCGGAGCAGCATCTGCGTGCGCGCGGGCGGATTGCGAAGCTGTTTGCGCCGGACGAGATCGCGGAGACCTGCGCGATTCTCGATGCGTGCGATTTCGAACTCGACTCGCTGCGCTACGAGTATCCGGACGAGATCGTGCCTGAAGGTCATACGCCGACGAGCTATCTGGAACAGGAAACCCTGGCGGGCGCGCGTCGTCGCTATGCCGGGGAGCCGCCGGCTCATGTCATGGAGCGGATCGGCTACGAGTTGACGCTGATCGCGAAGCTGAGCTACGAACCGTTCTTCCTGACGGTGTACGACATCGTCAAGTTCGCACGTAGCCAGAACATCCTGTGCCAGGGACGCGGCTCTGCGGCGAACTCGGTCGTCTGCTATTGCCTCGGCATCACCGAAGTCGATCCCGACCAGAGCACGATGCTGTTCGAGCGCTTCATCAGCGAGAAACGTGGCGAGCCGCCCGATATCGACGTCGACTTCGAGCATCAGCGCCGGGAAGAAGTCATTCAGCATATCTACGAAAAATACGGCAAGCATCGCGCCGCGCTCGCGGCGGCCGTTTCGACGTATCGCCCGCGCGGCGTGCTGCGGGAAATCGGCAAGGCGCTCGGCGTCGATCCGATGCTGGTCGATCGCGTCGCGAAGGGGCATCGCTGGTTCGACGGCAGCCGCGACCTGCTGCAGCAATTCGCGTCGACCGGGCTCGATCCGGCCACGCCGATCATTCGCGCATGGGCCGAACTCGCGGGGCGCTTGCTCAACTTTCCGCGCCACCTGTCGCAGCATTCGGGCGGCTTCGTGATCAGCCGCGGCAAGCTCACGCGGCTCGTGCCGGTAGAAAACGCGGCGATGGACGGACGGCGCGTCATTCAGTGGGACAAGGATGATCTCGAATCGCTCAAGCTGATGAAGGTCGACGTGCTCGCGCTCGGCATGCTGTCGGCGCTGCATCGTGCGTTCGACATGCGCACCGCATGGCGCGGGCCAGAGCAGGACGGCGAGCCATTCACGCTGAAGCATATTCCGCAGGATGACGAAGCAACCTACGACATGATCTGCTGCGCCGATACGGTCGGCGTGTTCCAGATCGAATCGCGTGCGCAGATGTCGATGCTGCCGCGGCTGAAGCCGCGCAACTACTACGACCTCGTCGTGCAGGTGTCGATCGTGCGGCCCGGGCCGATCCAGGGCGGCGCCGTGCATCCGTATCTGAAGCGGCGCAGGATCGTGGCCGGCGAAGAGGAGGGGGAAGTCACGTATCCGAGCGAGGCGCTCAAGGAAGTGCTCGTTCGCACGCTCGGCGTGCCGATCTTCCAGGAGCAGGTGATGCAGATCGCGATGGTCGCGGCCGGATTCACGCCAGGCGAGGCCGACCAGTTGCGTCGCGCGATGGCGGCGTGGAAGCGCAGGGGCGATCTCGGCCCGTATCACGACAAGATCGTCGACGGCATGCTCGAACGCGGCTACACGCGCGAATTCGCCGAGCAGATCTTCGAGCAGATCAAGGGCTTCGGCGAATACGGCTTCCCCGAGAGCCACGCGGCCAGCTTCGCGAAACTCGCGTACGCGAGCAGCTGGCTCAAATGCCACGAACCCGCGATCTTCGTCGCGTCGCTGCTGAACAGCCAGCCGATGGGGTTCTACGCGCCCGCGCAGCTCGTGCAGGACGCGAAGCGTCACGGCGTGAAGGTGTTTCCGGCCGACGTCACGCGCAGCGGCTGGGAAGCGTCGCTCGAAGCGCTGCCCGGCCAGCCGCCGCCGCACGGCCAGCCCGCGGTGCGGCTCGGCCTGTCGCTGGTGCGCGGTCTCGGCGAGGCCGCCGCGCGGCGCATCGAGGCCGCGCGCGCGGCCGGCCCGTTCGAGAACGTCGACGCGCTCGCGCGCCGTGCGCAGCTCGAACGGCGCGATCTCGAAGCGCTCGCCGCCGCGAACGCGCTCGCGACGCTCGCCGGCCATCGCCGCGATGCATTATGGCAAGCCGTCGCCGCGGCCCCCGAACGCGACCTGCTCGCCGCCGCGCCGATCGACGAAACGGAGCAGCCCGTGCTCGGCGCGCCGTCGGAAGCCGACGACATCCTCGCCGACTATCACACCACCGGCCTCACGCTGAACCGCCACCCGGTCGCGCTGCTGCGGCCCGCGTTGCGCGCGCAGCGGCTGTCGTCCGCGGCCGAGTTGCGCGACCGTCCCGACGGCCGGCTCGCGCGCGCGTGCGGGCTCGTGATCGCGCGGCAGATGCCGGGCACCGCGAAGGGCGTGATGTTCATGACGCTCGAGGACGAGACGGGCTGCGTGAACGTGATCGTGCGGCCCGAACTGCTCGCGCGGCAGCGCCGCGAAACGCTCGATTCGCGGCTGCTCGCGGCGTCGGGCGTGTGGCAGGTCGTCAGCGACGTGCGGCACCTCGTCGCGCAGCATTTCGAGGACCTGACGCCGCTGCTCGGCGGCCTGCGCACGTCGAGCCGCGAGTTCCACTGACGCGGCGCGCCGGCACGCCGCCGGATGCATACCAGTCGGCCGAACTGGTTCTATTCAGGTATCGTTTTCAGCGCCCCAAACCCGTCAAATCCGGCACCGGAATTGTCCCCTTGGATACCAATCCGGGTAAATCCCTATCCTGCATCATGTTGTAAACAAAGGCTTTCCCGCTACTAAACCGCTTGCCTGGCAAGGCTTCCGGCGATTTTCACCTCTCTAATACCAGTCCGTTGACTGGTATTATTGTGGTTATATAATGCGTTCACTTTCGACGGTCCGAGATCGTCGTCCGACACCCGGAGGCACATGGAAACCGGCTGGTCCGAACTGGCGCCCGATCCCCTCGACGACACGCCGCTGTATCTGCAGCTCGCCCGCAACCTGGCGAGCGCGATTCACGCCGGCGCATGGCGCGCCGGCGAGGCGCTGCCGTCGGAGCGGCTGCTGTCGGGGTCGGTCGGCGTGTCGCGGATCACGGCCCGCCGTGCGCTCGCGCTGCTGGTGGAGCAGGGGCTGATCAAGCGGGCGCGCGGGGCGGGCAGCTTCATCACGCCGCGCGTCGCCGATCCGCTGTCGCGTCTCGTCGGCTTCACCGCGAAGATGCAGCAGCGCGGTTTCGTGCCCGATTCGGTGTGGCTGTCGCGCACGCTGCGCGCCGCGCGCCGCGACGAGATCACGCGTCTCGGCCTCGCGCCGGGCGCGACGGTCGCGCGGCTGGAGCGGCTGCGCCGCGCGGACGGCATCGTGATGGCCGTCGAGCATTCGACGCTGCCGGCCGCGGCGGTGCCGGATCCGCAGGCACTCGGCGCGTCGCTGTACGAATACCTCGACGCCCGCGGGATGACCGTCGTGCGCGCGCTGCAGCACTTTCGCGCGTCGAACGCGACGCACGACATCGCGAAGTGGATGGCGGTGAAGCCGGGCTCGGCCCTGCTCGTGATCACGCGCATCGGCTACGGCGTCGACCAGCGCGCGATCGAAGTGACCGAAACGTATTGCCGCGACGACTATTACGACTTCGTCGCCGAACTGAAACGCTGACGCGCGAGACTGCCCGCGCGCCATGTGCAACGAAGCGCAACGCATTTGCAAATCGCGACGCGGATGTCCGCGTCACCAGATCATCAAGAGAAACGTCATGCTGACTGGAAACATCCTCACCCCCGACGGCTGGATTCACGGCTCGCTCGACAGCGAGAACGGCCGCATCACCACGCTCGACGGCACGCCCGCCGATCCCGCGAAGAACGACGCGCCGTACATCCTGCCCGGCTTCATCGACCTGCACGTGCACGGCGGCGGCGGCGCCGACGTGATGGAAGGCGGCGACGCGATCGAGACGATCGCGCGCACGCACGCGCAGTTCGGCACGACGAGCCTGCTCGCGACGACGATGACCGCGCCGCGCGACGAACTGATGCAGGTCGTCGCGAACCTCGGCACCGTCGCCCGCACCCGCACGCAGGGTGGCGCGCGCGTGCTCGGCGTGCACCTCGAAGGGCCGTACATCAACCCCGGCAAGCTCGGCGCGCAGCCGGACGCGGCCGTGTCGGCCGTGCTCGACGAAGTGCTGAAGTACCTGTCGATCGCGCCGATCCGCGTCGTAACGCTCGCGCCGGAGATCGCCGGCCACATCGAGATCATCGGCGAGATGGCCGCGCGCGGCGTGCGCGTGCAGCTCGGCCACTCGCTCGCGACCTACGACGACGCCGTCGCCGCGCTCAAGCACGGCGCGTGTGGTTTCACGCACCTGTTCAACGCGATGTCGCCGCTGCATCACCGCAACCCGGGCCTGGTCGGCGCCGCGCTCGCGCATGCCGAATACGCGGAAATCATCCCCGATCTGCTGCACGTGCATCCGGGCGCGATTCGGGCGGCGCTGCGCGCGATTCCGCGCCTGTACGTCGTGACCGACAGCACGTCCGCGACCGGCATGCCCGACGGCGAATACCGGCTCGGCAGCCAGCACGTGACGAAATGCCTCGGCGGCGTGCGGCTCGCCGACGGCACGCTCGCCGGCAGCACGCTGACGATGGACCAGGCGCTGCGCAACCTCGTGTCGCTCGGCCTGCCGATCGCCGACGTGTCGAACCGGATGTCGCGCTATGCGGCCGACTACCTCGGCGTCACCGATCGCGGCCGCCTCGAGCGCGGCGCATGGGCCGACCTCGTCGTGTTCGATCGCGACCTGAACCTCACCGCGACCTACGTCGAAGGAGAATCGATTGTCGAATATGCTTAAGGAAGCGCGCGAGTCCGCCCAGGTCGTCGCCGCGCAACTCGCCGACACCACGCGCGTCGAAACGCTCGCCGCGCAACTGCTCGATCACCCGCCGGCCGTCGCGCTGACGGTCGCGCGCGGCAGCTCGGATCACGCCGCCAGCTATTTCGCGAGCCTGACGATGAGCCGCCTCGGCGTGCCGGTCGCGTCGCTGCCGATGTCGGTCGCCACGCTGCAGCAGGCGCCGCTGAAGGTGCAGGACCAGCTCGCGCTCGCATTCTCCCAGTCGGGCAAGAGCCCCGATCTCGTCAACACGATGGCCGCGCTGCGCGAAGCCGGCGCGCGCACCGTCGCCGCCGTCAACGTGCTGCCGTCGCCGCTCGCCGACGCGTGCGAGCACCAGCTGCCGCTTCTCGCCGGCCCCGAGCTGTCGGTCGCCGCGACCAAGAGCTACATCGCGATGCTGTCGCTGTCCGCGCAGATCGTCGCGTACTGGCAGCGCGACGCCGCGCTGATGACGGCCTTGCGCGGCCTGCCCGACGTGCTCGCGCAAGCCGGCCGGCTCGACTGGTCGCCGGCCGTCGCCGCGCTCGCGGGCATCGAGCGGATGATCGTGATCGGCCGCGGCCTCGGGCTTGCGATCGCGCAGGAAGCTGCGCTGAAGCTGAAGGAAACCTCCGGCATCCAGGCCGAGGCATTCTCGAGCGCCGAAGTCCGTCACGGCCCGATGGAGCTGATCGACCGCGACTATCCGCTGCTCGTGTTCGCGCCGCCGGGGCCCGAGCAGGCCGGGCTGCTGCAGCTCGCGCAGGACATGCGCGCACGCGGCGCGGCCGTGCTGCTCGCGGCGCCGGCCGGCACGCCCGGCGCGACCTTGCCGCTCGCGCAGTCCGCCCATTCGGCGCTCGACCCGATCGCCGCCATTCTCTCGTTCTACGTGATGGCGGCGGAACTCGCCGTCGCGCGCGGCCGCAATCCCGACACGCCGCGCCACCTGAACAAAGTCACCGAAACGCACTGATAGCCGAGACAGCCGATGAGACGCGCCGAGGAGTCCCAGTTGAAGAGTTCCACCCATGATCAGATCGTCCTGCTCAGCCCCTTGACCGGGCCGATCGTCGCGCTGGCCGATGTGCCCGATCCGGTGTTCTCCGGCGGGATGTTCGGCGACGGCATCGGCATCGACCCGCTCGCGGGCCAGCTCGTCGCGCCGTGCGCCGGCGTCGTGTCGCATCTCGCGCGCACCGGGCATGCGGTGACGATCACGACGCCGCAAGGCGCGGAAGTGCTGCTGCACATCGGCATCGACACCGTCGAGCTGAACGGGCAGGGCTTCACCGCCCACGTCGAAGCCGGCGCACGCGTCGCGGCGGGTGACCTGCTGATCGAGTTCGACCAGGACGCGGTCGCGCGCAGCGCGCATTCGCTGGTTTCGGTGATCGCGATCGCGAACTCCGACGCGTTCGACGTCGTCGAGCGCGCGAGCGGTTTCGCGACGGCCGGCGAGACGCCGCTCCTGACGCTGCGCGGCAAGGGCGAAGCGGCCGCGCAGGCGGCGCAGGCCGGCGCTGCGGCGATGAACGAAGTGCGTCGCGAACTCGTGCTGACGCAGCCGGGCGGCCTGCATGCCCGGCCGGCCGCACGCGCACGCGAATCCGTGCGCGGCTTCGACGCGACGGTCGACGTGCAGTTCGACGGCCGCAAGGCGTCGATCGCGAGCGTCGTGGGCCTGCTCGCCCTCGGCGCCGGCGAAGGTGCGACGATCGAGCTGATCGGTCGCGGCGCGCACGCGCAGCAGGCCGTCGACGCGGTCGAGCACGAGCTGCTGCGCGAAGCGCACGGCGAAGTCGAGGAGAAGCCGGCGCGGCTGCGTTCGCCCGCACCGCAGCCGATCGTGCACGACACCGGCGCGACACTCGATCCGAACACGCTCGCGGGCGTGTGCGCGGCGCCCGGCATCGCGGTCGGCACGCTGGTGCGTCTCGACGATGCGGAGATCGTGCCGCCCGAACAGGCGAGCGGCACGCCCGCGTCGGAAAGCCGCCGGCTCGACCAGGCGCTGACGGCGGTCGACGCCGAGCTCGACGAAACGGTGCGCAACGCATCGGCGCGCGGCGCGGTCGGCGAGGCGGGGATCTTCGCGGTGCATCGCGTGCTGCTCGAAGACCCGACGCTGGTCGACGCGGCGCGCGACCAGATCAGCCTCGGCAAGAGCGCGGGCTTCGCGTGGCGCGCGACGATTCGTGCGCAGATCGACACGCTGTCGAAGCTCGACGATGCGCTGCTTGCCGAGCGCGCGGCCGACCTGCGCGACATCGAGAAGCGCGTGCTGCGCGCGCTCGGCCACACGAGCGGCGCGACCCGCACGCTGCCCGCCGAGGCCGTGCTCGCCGCCGAGGAATTCACGCCGTCGGACCTGTCGTCGCTCGATCGCCAGCGCGTGACCGCGCTCGTGATGGCGCGCGGCGGCGCGACGTCGCATGCGGCGATCATCGCGCGCCAGCTCGGCATTCCGGCGCTCGTCGCGGTCGGCGACGCGCTGTATGCGATTCCCGACGGCACGCAGGTCGTCGTCGATGCGAGCGCGGGCCGTCTCGAACACGCACCGACCGCACTCGACGTCGAACGCGCGCGCCACGAGCGCCAGCGCCTGGACGGCGTGCGCGAAGCGAACCGGCAGCTGGCCGGCGCCGCCGCCGCGACGGTCGACGGCCGCGCGATCGAGGTCGCCGCGAACATCGCGACGCTCGACGACGCGAACACCGCAGTCGACAACGGCGCGGACGCGGTCGGCCTGCTGCGCACCGAGCTGATGTTCATCCATCGCCAGACCGCGCCGAGCGTCGTCGAGCACCAGCAGAGCTACCAGTCGATCGTCGATGCGCTGCAGGGCCGCACGGCGATCATCCGCACGCTCGACGTCGGCGCCGACAAGGAAGTCGACTACCTGACGCTGCCGCCCGAGCCGAACCCGGCGCTTGGCCTGCGCGGCATCCGCCTCGCGCAGGTGCGCCCCGATCTGCTCGACGATCAGCTGCAGGGCCTGCTCGCGGTGAAGCCGTTCGGCGCGGTGCGCATCCTGCTGCCGATGGTGACGGATGCCGGGGAACTCGTGCGGCTGCGCCAGCGCATCGACGAATTCGCGCGGGCGCAGGGCCGCACCGAGCCGATCGAGGTCGGCGTGATGATCGAGGTGCCGTCGGCGGCGCTGCTCGCCGACCAGCTCGCGCAGCACGCGGATTTCCTGTCGATCGGCACCAACGACCTGACGCAGTACACGCTCGCGATGGATCGCTGCCAGGCCGATCTGGCCGCGCAGTCCGACGGCCTGCATCCGGCCGTGCTGCGCCTGATCGACATCGCGGTGCGCGGCGCCGCGAAGCACGGCAAGTGGGTCGGCGTGTGCGGCGCGCTGGGCGGCGATCCGCTCGCGGTGCCGATTCTCGTCGGCCTCGGCGTGACCGAACTGTCGGTCGACCCGGTGTCGGTGCCGGGCATCAAGGCGCGCGTGCGCCGTCTCGATTACCAGCTGTGTCGCCAGCGTGCGCAGGATCTGCTCGCACTCGACTCGGCACAGGCGGTAAGGGCAGCAAGCCGCGAGGTCTGGCCGCTCGACTGAACGTCGACGGCGGGCGCGCGACCCGTTTCACTACGCAAGCAATTAGGTCAACGACGCTTAATGACGAGACATGGATTGGAGGATTGAATGGACGGGAATCCGTTTCTGAAGATACAGGGCCTGGGCCGGGCGCTGATGCTGCCGATCGCGGTGTTGCCGGTCGCCGGCATCCTGCTGCGGCTCGGGCAGCCGGACGTGTTCAACATCAAGATGATCGCCGACGCCGGCGGCGCGATCTTCGACAACCTGCCGCTCCTGTTCGCGATCGGCGTGGCGGTCGGTTTCGCGAAGGACAACAACGGCGTGGCGGCACTCGCGGGCGCGATCGGCTACCTGATCGAAACCGCGATCATGAAGGACATCGATCCCAAGCTGAACATGGGCGTGCTGTCCGGGATCATCGCGGGTGTCGTTGCGGGCTTGCTGTACAACCGCTACAAGGACATCAAGCTGCCCGACTACCTCGCGTTCTTCGGCGGCAAGCGGTTCGTGCCGATCATCACCGGGCTCGTGTGCGTGGTACTCGGCATCGTGTTCGGATACGTGTGGCAGCCGGTCCAGCATCTGATCGACGCGGCCGGCCAGTGGCTGACGACGGCGGGCGCGATCGGTGCGTTCGTGTTCGGCTTCCTGAACCGCCTGCTGCTCGTCACGGGCCTGCACCACATCATCAACTCGCTCGCGTGGTTCGTGTTCGGCAACTTCACGCCGCCGGCCGGCGGCGAGCTCGTGCACGGCGACCTGCACCGCTTCTTCGCGGGCGATCCGACCGCGGGCACCTTCATGGCCGGCTTTTTCCCGATCATGATGTTCGGCCTGCCGGCCGCGTGTCTCGCGATGCTGCACGAAGCGCCGAAGGAGCGTCGCGCGATGGTCGGCGGCCTGCTGTTCTCGATGGCGCTCACGTCGTTCCTGACCGGCGTGACCGAGCCGATCGAATTCAGCTTCATGTTCCTCGCGCCGGTGCTGTACGTGATCCACGCGGTGCTCACCGGGCTGTCGCTCGCGATCTGCCAGATCCTCGGCGTGAAGCTCGGCTTCACGTTCTCGGCCGGCGCGATCGACTACGTGCTGAACTACGGGCTGTCGACGAAGGGCTGGATCGCGGTGCCGCTCGGCATTGCGTACGGCGTCGCGTACTACGGGCTGTTCCGTTTCTTCATCCGCAAGTTCAACATGGCGACGCCCGGTCGCGAGCCGGCCTCGGCCGACTCGGCAACCGAGTCGTTCGCATCGGGCGGCTTCGTCGCACCGGCGGCCGGTGCCGCGGCGGCAGCGCCGCGTGCGCAGCGCTACATCGCCGCGCTCGGCGGCGCGGGCAACCTGACGGTCGTCGACGCCTGCACGACGCGCCTGCGCCTGAGCGTCGTCGATCCGGAGAAGGTGTCGGAGCCGGAACTGAAGTCGATCGGCGCGCGCGGCGTGCTCAAGCGCGGCGGCAACAGCGTGCAGGTGATCATCGGGCCGGAGGCGGACATCATCGCCGACGAGATGCGTTCGGCGATCGGCAGCGGTGCGGCCGGTGCCGCGGCGACGGCCCCGGTCGCGGCCGCGCAGCCGGTCACCGGCGCTGCGGCCGGTCCGCTCGATCCCGATCCGCTGCGTTGGCTTGCGGTGTTCGGCGGCGCGACCAACGTCGCATCGCTCGATGCGATCGCGACCACGCGCCTGCGCGTCGTCGTGCGCGATGCAGCGGCGGTCGATCGCGATCGGCTCGGCGCGCTCGATGTCGCATGGGTGACGCCGGACACGTTCCATATCGTCTGCGGCAACGCGGCGGCGCGCTATGCGGAACAGATCGGCGCGCGCCTGCCGTCGACGGGCGGCGGTGCGGCCCCGCAACCGGCATGATGCGATGAGACCGGCCCGATCCGCCTCGCGGATGCGGGCCGCCGGTCGGTAAAACGAAAACGGCTTGCGACGCGTGTGTCGCAAGCCGTTTTTCATTGGTGGCGCGCGGTTGCGATGCGTGCATTGGCATCGACGTGCCGCGCGTGCCGAACGAATGACTCGGACGAAAAAAACCTCGCACGTAGCGAGGTTCCGTTCCCGATGGCGCGCGGCGGGGCGATCAACCGCCGCCGCATATGAGCGGTCAGTCGCGGCGTGCGCGCACCGGCGCTTCCTGCGGCTTCTGCCGCGCTTCGAGCCACATCGCGTTGACGATGCCGAACGACAGCGCGACGCCGATACCGAGAATCCAGCTGAAGTACCACATGATCCGACTCCTTGCGAAACGGTGGGCGAGGGCGCGTGCGCGCCCCGGCCGGGTTCAATACATCGAGTGCTTGTTCTCTTCGAGCGACTGGTGCGTGACCTTGCCGCGCATCACGCGGTACACCCAGCTCGTATAGAGCAGGACGATCGGCAGGAACACGATCACCGCGAACAGCATCACCTGCAGCGTCATGTGGCTCGACGTCGAATCCCACACGGTCAGGCTGCTGCGCGGGTCGAGCGACGACGGCATGATGAACGGGAACATCGAGAAACCCGCGGTCAGGATCACGCCGGCGATCATCAGGCCGGTGCAGAAGAACGCCGTCTTTTCCTGCTTCGAGCCGGCGAGCAGCAGCGCGAGCAGGCCGCCCGCGATCCCGACGACCGGCGCCGCGATCATCCACGGATACTCGCCGTAATTCGCGAGCCACAGGCCCGAGCCGGCCGCCACGTCCTTCAGCAGCGGGTTCGCGACCGTGTCGGTCGGCGCGGCGTGCGTGATGTGGAAGCCGCCGATGGTCGACGCGATCAGCACGCCGGCCAGCACGAACAGCACGACCGCGACGAGCGCCGACACCCGCAGCGCGATCGACGCGCGGCGTGCGATCACGCCGTCGGTCTTCATCTTGATGAATGCCGCGCCGTGCGCGACCAGCATCGTGAGGCTGACGAGTCCGCAGAGCAGCGCGAACGGGTTCAGCAGCGCCCAGAAGCCGCCGTAGTAGGTGACGCGCAGGTCGCTGTCGAACTTGAACGGCACGCCCTGCAGCAGGTTGCCGAACGCGACGCCGAACACCAGCGCCGGCACGAAACCGCCGACGAACAGGCCCCAGTCCCAGCCCGCGCGCCAGCGCGGGTCGGGCCGCTTGCTGCGATAGTCGAAGCCGACCGGCCGGAAGAACAGCGCGAACAGCACGAGCAGCATCGCGAAGTAGAAGCCGGAGAACGACGCGGCATAGACGAGTGGCCAGGCGGCGAACATCGCGCCGCCGGCCGTGATCAGCCACACCTGGTTGCCTTCCCACGTCGCGCCGACCGTGTTGACGATGATGCGGCGTTCCTCGTCGGTCTTGCCGAGGAACGGCAGCAGCGCGGTCGCGCCCATGTCGAAGCCGTCGGTGACGGCGAAGCCGATCAGCAGCACGCCGACGAGCAGCCACCAGATCAGCTTGAGAGTTGCATAGTCCATAGCGATTCCTTGTTCCGTTGCGGGGGCGTGCTCAAACCGCGGCACGCTCGCCGGCTGCGGCGAGTTCGTGGTGATAGCGGCCGGTATGCAGCGACGACGGGCCGAGGCGCGCGTACTTGAACATCAGCTTGATCTCGATGACGAACAGTGCCGTGTAGAACGCGATGAAACCGGCGAGGCTCAGGTACAGGTCCGTCGACGTCAGGCTGGACGCGGACAGATGCGTCGGCAGGATGCCCGCGATCGTCCACGGCTGGCGACCGAGCTCGGCGACGACCCAGCCGAATTCCGCGGCGAGCCACGGCAGCGGGATCGCCCACACCGCATAGCGCAGGAACCAGCGGCGGTTGTCCTGCAGCAGCTCGCGGCGCGCGCAGAACCAGAACGCGGCGACGAAGGTCGCGAGGAACAGGAAGCCGAGGAACACCATGATCCGGAACGAGAAGAACACGGGCGCGACCGGCGGGATGGTCTTCCTCGCGGCGGCCTTGATCTGATCCGGCGTCGCATCGGTCACGTTCGGCGTGAACTGCTTGAGCATCAGCCCGTAGCCGAGATACTGCTTGTGCTGGTCGAACAATGCGCGGGTCGCGTCGCTCGTATCGCCCTGCTTGATCTTCTGCAATGCGCCGTACGCGACCATCCCGCTCTGGATGTGCTCCTCGCTGCGCTTCGCGAGCTCGCGCAGGCCGATCACCGGCTCGTCGATCGAGCGCGTCGCGATCAGGCCGAGCGCGTACGGGATCTTGATCGCGTAGTCGGTGCGCTCTTCCTTCTGGTTCGGAATGCCGATCAGCGTGAACGACGCCGGCGCCGGCTGGGTTTCCCATTCCGATTCGATCGCGGCGAGCTTCATCTTCTGCACTTCGCCGGTCGTATAGCCCGACTCGTCGCCGAGCACGATCACGCAAAGCGTCGACGCGAGACCGAAGCCGGCCGCGACCGCGAACGAGCGCAGTGCGAAATCGGTGTCGCGCTTCTTCAGCAGATACCACGACGAGATGCCGAGCACGAACATCGCGGCCGTCACG
Organism: Burkholderia sp. BCC1998; assembly: GCF_905339875.1. Taxonomy (NCBI): domain Bacteria; kingdom Pseudomonadati; phylum Pseudomonadota; class Betaproteobacteria; order Burkholderiales; family Burkholderiaceae; genus Burkholderia; species Burkholderia sp. BCC1998. The sequence continues at coordinate 46,808 of NZ_CAJPHE010000012.1, read as the reverse complement.
TAGCCGGCCGACACGGTGTGCACGAACTTCACCTGCGCGACCGGGTTGAACAGCACGTCGAACAGGTTCGTCAACTCCATGCGCATCGTCTGGTAGTTGAACTCGGCGCCGACCGGGTTGTTCATCCAGCCGTTCGCGACGAGGATCCACAGCGCGGACAGGTTCGAGCCCAGCGCGACGAGGAACGTGACCATCAGGTGCTTGACCTTCGACAGGCGGTTCCAGCCGAAGAAGAACAGGCCGACGAACGTCGATTCGAGGAAGAACGCCATCAGGCCCTCGACCGCGAGCGGCACGCCGAAGATGTCGCCGACATAGTGCGAGTAGTACGACCAGTTCGTGCCGAACTGGAATTCGAGCGTGATGCCGGTCGTCACGCCCATCGCGAAGTTGATCCCGAACAACTTGCCCCAGAACTGCGTCATGTCCTTGTAGACCTGTTTGCCGGTCATCACGTAGACGGCTTCCATGATGACGAGCAGCCAGGACAGGCCGAGCGTCAGCGGCACGAACAGGAAGTGGTAGAGCGCCGTGATGCCGAACTGCAGACGCGACAGATCGACGACTTCGCTACTTATCATGGTGGTCTCCCTCGGTAGATGCAGGCGCCGGCACCGAGAGCAGCTTCTCGGCGACGACGGCAGGCGGCAGCGACATGTGCTCGGCCTGCGGATGATTGAAGAATGCGTATTTGAGCGACATCAGGAGGATCAGCTTGACGATCAGCACCAGCGTGATGTCGCGCATGAGGGTCGGCCCGCGCGCCCACGCGGCGATGCGGGCGCGCCAGCCGCTGCATGCGGCCTGCGGGGGACGCGGCGCAGGCGCTTTATTGATCGAGATCAAGGTGATTATCCTGAATCGATTTACATCGGTTTTGGGGCGACTTTACGTCGGATTTATGACGGCAGTTAAGCTGTTTTAATCCTTTTGAGCCGACATGCCAATTTTAAAATGCCGGCTTTCCGATGCCGAGTGCGGCGATGCGGCAGACCGTCGCGAAGCGCGTGTCGAAACTTGAGGCAGATCAAGGTTATGCGGAAGGGGCCGGAATTCGCCCGATACCCGATCAACAAGGTCGATTAATCAGACACGATCGAGGCTAAAAACGACAGACGAAAAAAAACCGCTGCCGGGCGGGCAGCGGTTTTGGGTGAAGCGCTCTAAATCGCGGATTCAGGCGTATTCGGCGAGTGCGGTGCGCATCTTCTTCATGGCGCTCGCTTCGATCTGGCGGATGCGTTCCGCCGATACGCCGAACTCGGCCGCGAGATCGTGCAGCGTCGAGCCGCCCGAGCCGTCGTCGTCGACGTTCAGCCAGCGCGCCTCGATGATCCGGCGGCTGCGTGCGTCGAGCGCCTCGAGCGCCTGCGCGATGCCGTCCGTCTGCAGCATGTCGCGCTGACGCGCGGCGAGCACGGCGGTCGGCTCGTTGTGCGAATCGGCCAGGTAGGCGATCGGCGCGTACGACTCCTCGCCGTCTTCCACTTGGCCCTCGAGTGCGATGTCGCCGCCCGACAGGCGCGTTTCCATTTCGGTCACGTCTTCGCGCTTGACGTTGAGCTCCTGCGCGAGGCCGTCGATTTCCTCCGGCGTCATCGCCTGCATGCTCTTCTTGTGGCTGCGCAGATTGAAGAACAGCTTGCGCTGCGCCTTCGTCGTCGCGACCTTCACCATCCGCCAGTTGCGCAGGATGTACTCGTGGATCTCGGCCTTGATCCAGTGGATCGCGTACGACACCAGACGCACGTTTTGCGCCGGGTCGAAACGCTTCACCGCCTTCATCAGGCCGATGTTGCCTTCCTGGATCAGGTCGCCGTGCGGCAGGCCGTAGCCGAGATAGTTGCGCGCGATCGACACGACGAGCCGCAGGTGCGACAGCACGAGGCGGCGTGCCGAGTCGAGGTTGTTGTCTTCGCGGAATTCGGTCGCGTACTGGCGTTCCTCTTCGGCGCTCAGCAGCGGGATCCGGTTGACGGCCTGGATATACGCGTCGATGTTGCCAAGCTGGCCCGGCAACATCGATTGAGTCGCGAGCGCCAGCGAGCCTGCCGATTCGGCCTTGGCCGGCGTCGGGCTCAGGGTATTCGGAAGGGTCAGGGCGTGGCTCACTAAAAAACTCCTTTGGAATCAGGGACAAACCCCTAGTCTCGGATGAGATTCCGGGGCCCATCTTAGCACTCCCGTAATCCGAGTGCTAATTCCTTAGAGGGCACGGGGGCATCCGAGTTCCCGGTTTTCTATCGAACTTGTCGAGTCGATAGTCTAATTTGCGACCGGGCTGGCGGGGGGAAGTTCCGTAAGCCATTGTTTCTGATGGTAATCAGTAGACGATTTCGATTTTTGTAGTTTTGGAAGCAAACAATTTCGCTTCGCGATGCCGATCCGAAAAGTCCTTTACCATACCATTCAGTTCGCTCGGGCCCGGCCGCTGCGGCAAGGCTCCATTCAACCCACAAAGTTGGAGTGTCAGATGAACAATAAGAAGAATTGCCGGCCCCATAGTCGGCTTGCGCTGCACGCGCTGCTGGCGGCGTCGCTGCTGGGCGGATCGGCTGCCGCGTTCGCGGATCGATGGGGAATCCAGGCCGGCGGCGGGTTTTCCGATCGCCACGGGATCGACAAGGGCGATCTCGGCGTCGTGTGGGATCCGGGCTGGAACTGGTGGGAAATCGGCGGCTGGCACTTCGCGTTCGTGGTGGAAGGGCACGCCGGCTACTGGCACACGGGCGGCAATGTTCATGGCAGCATCGGCGAATTCGGCGCGCAGCCGATGTTCCGCTTCATCAAGAGCGCGGGCCAGGTGCGTCCGTTCATCGAGGCCGGTGCCGGCATCCGCTTCCTGACTTCCCCGACGATCTCCAACAATCTGTCGCTGGCGACGTCGTTCCAGTTCGTGGACATCGCCGGCGTTGGCGCCCAGTTCGGAGAACGGCAACAGTATCAGGTCGGTTACCGTTTTCAACATGTGTCTAACGCGGGTATCAAAGAGCCGAATCCTGGTATAAATTTCCACCAGTTCTACGTGCAGTACAACTTCTGATCCGCACGCCGGCGCACGGCGGGCGCGTTGCCGAGGAGTCAGGCGATGGCGAAGGTGGTCGATGCGATTCGCGCGCTCGAGCGCGAACGGTTCCGGGCGATGGTCGACGGAGACGGCGAGGCGCTCGATGCGCAATTGTCGGACAAGGTGTTCTTCGTGCACACCAACGGCAAACGCGAAACCAAGCAGCAGTTCATCGACGCCATCGTCGCCGGCCGCCGCCGCTATCGCCAGATCGAAATCCAGTCGCAGGACCTGCTGCCCGTCGGCGACGCGACCTGCGTCGTCACCGGGCGCGCGTTGATCGAGATGGAAACGAACAACGGCGGGCTGGTGTTTCCGATCGCCTATACGGCCGTCCACACGCATGAGCAGGGCCACTGGCGCCTGCTCGCGTGGCAGGCGACGCGGTGCGCGACCGAGACATGAGCGCGCCTGGCGCTCCTTTTCATGTCCCGACCGAAGCGGCCTTCTGGGCCGCTTTTCATTGGCCCGTGCGGCGCGGATCGCGCGGCGCACGGGCGGTCACGCACCGCTCGCTGACGTTCGAACCCTGAAGCGAAACCTGCCGTCAGGCCGCCGCACGGCGGTCGGCGCAATGCCAGGCCGAGCGGTTGATCGCGCTGACGACCGCATCGAGCGCGGCGCTCGCGGCGTCGTCGTGCACCCCGACACCATGCCGCAGCGGCGCGTCGCCGACCCGGCAGCCGACCGATACCGCGATCCGGCCGTCCGTCGTGCGCGCGTGTTCGCACGAGGCGACGTCGATCGTCGCGCCGGCTGCCGTCGCGAAGGCCGCGGCCACGCATTGCACGGCGTCTTCGGGCGTCGCATCGGCCGGCGGCGCGCTCGCGATGTCGCGGTTCTGCCAGCGCGCGCCGTTGCCGTGGCGCGCGGCCGGGCCGTCGGTCTCGAAGAATTCGCGCGCGAACAGCGCACAGATCGCGTCGCCGGTCACCTCCTCGCCGGATGCGTCGGCGAGCGTCTGCACCGCGTGGCTGAATTCGATCTGCACGCGGCGCGTCGGCGTGAAGCCCATCCCGCGTTCGAGCAGGAACGTCGCGCCGCCCTTGCCGGACTGGCTGTTCACGCGGATCACCGCGTCATAGCTGCGGCCGAGGTCGGCCGGGTCGATCGGCAGGTACGGCACTTCCCACACCGCGTCGGGGCGCTGCTGCGCGAAGCCCTTGCGGATCGCGTCCTGGTGCGAGCCGGAGAACGCGGTGAACACGAGGTCGCCCGCGTACGGATGGCGCGGATGCACCGGAATCTGGTTGCAGCGCTCGACCACGCGGCGCACCGCGTCGATGTCGGAGAAATCGAGGCCCGGGTCGATGCCCTGCGTATAGAGGTTCAGCGCGAGCGTGACGAGGTCGACGTTGCCGGTACGCTCGCCGTTGCCGAACAGGCAGCCCTCGATGCGGTCGGCGCCCGCGAGCAGCGCGAGTTCGGCGGCGGCGACCGCGGTGCCGCGATCGTTGTGCGGATGCACGGACAGCACGATGCTGTCGCGATACGCGAGGTTGCGGTCCATCCACTCGATCTGGTCGGCGAACACGTTCGGGCTCGCGGCTTCGACGGTCGCCGGCAGGTTGACGATCATCTTGTGATCGCGGGTCGGACGCCACGCCTGCGCGACCGCGTCGCATACTTCGCGCGCGAACGTCAGCTCGGTCATGCTGAAGGTTTCAGGGGAGTACTGATAGGTCCAGTGCGTGTCCGGGCGAGCCGCCGCGTGTTCCTTGATGAGTCGCGTGCCGTCGACCGCGAGCGCCTTCACGTCGTCCTTCGACATCCCGAACACGATGCGCCGGAACGACGGGCAGATCGCGTTGTACAGGTGCACGATCGCGCGCGGCACGCCTTCGAGCGCGTCGAAGGTGCGCGCGATCAGGTCTTCGCGCGACTGCACGAGCACTTCGATCGTCACGTCGTCGGGGATCCGCTTCTCGTCGATCAGCTTGCGGACGAAATCGAAGTCGGTTTGCGACGCCGACGGAAAACCGACTTCGATCTCCTTGAAACCGATCGCGACCAGCATGTCGAAGAACTCCAGCTTCTGTTCGATGCTCATCGGCTCGATCAGCGACTGGTTGCCGTCGCGCAGGTCGGTGCTCATCCAGACCGGCGCACGCTCGATGGTGCGGGTCGGCCAGCGGCGGCCATTGATGCGGACGGGTTCGAACGGACGATACTTGTCTTGCGGGTTGCGCTTCATCTTCTGGACCTCGGGTCTCAAGTCGCGAGCGAAGACGGGCGGCATGGGCGACGGTAGGCGCTGCCTCGCACCGTGGCGCCGGAAACGCGCTGCGGATGCGGATGATCTTCGCGAATCGACCGACGGATAGACGGACGAATGCTGACGACTTCGGGTTGTAAAAACTGCGAGAAGGGTGCTGCGAGGAACTGCAGGGAGGGACCGTGCGGACAGCACACGGCGCTAAGACAGCCTTAGGCTAGTCGTAGCGATAGCGACCGCGCTAGGCGGCCGGAGGTAATTCGGAGGGTGTTCGGAAAGGAACGCATGGCGACAACTCTATGCCAGGATGCGGGTGCGTGTCAAATGGTCGGTTGAAAGGCCGGCGCGACAGCACGCCGGCCCGGGATGCCGGTCAGGGTGCGATCCGGGCGATCCGCACGATCGTGTCGACCTGCCGCGCAAGCGCTTCCGGCACCGGAACTTCGCCGCGCAGCACGGCGTCCGTCCACGCGGCCGTGGTCGCCGCGTCGCGCGATTCGGGCAGCGCGACGGGCGGTGCGTCGCTCGACGAGCGCTCGGGCTCGATCAGCGTGTCGCACACGCCGTCGTGCAGCCAGTCGACCTGCACCTGGCGCCGCGTGTCGGCCACCGCTTCGCCTTCGGTGCCGCGCGCGAGCAGCGCACCGCCGCGCGCGGCGTCCGGATGATCGCGGAACAGTTGCGCGAGGCTGTCGCGGTACGGCGGATGCGTGTAGTTGACGAGCCGCAGCCCGGCCGGTGCGAACGGCTGCAGGATCTTCACGAGCGTGTGCGTGGAGTTGCGCACGCCGAGCACGCCGCGCAGCGCCAGCAGACGCGCGATGCGCGGCGCCAGCGCGTCGATCGGCGCGAACGCGACCCGGCGCTCGGCGAGCATGTCCTCGATCGCGTCGTGCGACTTCGACGGCGCGATCGACAGCGCCGAGAAGATCTCTGCGCTCGTCACGCGGCCCGGATCGCGCTCGACGCCGTGCACGAGCACCGGCACGCCTTCGCGCGCGAGCAGCAGCGCGAGCAGCGGCACCAGGTTCGGCTGCTTGCGCGCGCCGTTGTAGCTCGGGATCGATACCGGGCGGAAGGCGGCGTCCTGCACGTGCACCGGTTCGAACGACGCCTGCGCGGCGGCGAGCATCGCGGACAGTTCGTCGGCGCTTTCGCCCTTCAGGCGATACGCGATCAGGATCGCGCCGAGTTCGACGTCCGACACGCGCGCGTCGAGCATCGCGCGATAGAGCTCGAACGTGTCTTCGGCGGACAGCGCGCGTGCGCCGTTCGGGCCGCGGCCGATTTCCTTGATGAAGCGGGCGCAAGGGAACGGCGAGGCGGCGGAGTCGTGGGGAGCGGTCATCGGGGCGTGGGGCGGGCGGCCGGCATCGGGCCGCGCGGTGAGCGGTAAGGAATGCCCCGAGTATCGCATGGGCGCGGCTCGCCCAAGCGCGGCTGCGCGCCACCGCCGCGCGGCGCGCTAAACTCGGGTTCCCGGCGGTGCCGTGCGTGCGCTGCAGGCGCCGTTACCGGCCGAATACGACCAACAGAGAGACACCCATGAAGCTTTACAGCTATTTCCGCAGTTCCGCGTCGTACCGCGTGCGGATCGCCCTGAACCTGAAGCAGCTGCCGTTCGACACGGTCCCCGTGCACATGCTGCGCGACGGCGGCGAGCAACTGAAGGACGCGTATCGCGCGGTGAATCCGGATGCCGTCGTGCCGACGCTGATCGACGGCGATGCCACGCTGCAGCAATCGCTCGCGATCATCGAATATCTCGAGGAAACGCATCCCGAACCCGCGCTGCTGCCGAAGGCGCCGGTCGACCGCGCGTATGTGCGGGCGATCGCGCTGCAGGTCGCGTGCGAGATCCATCCGCTGAACAACCTGCGCGTGCTGAAATACCTGAAGCACACGCTGAAGGTGCCGGAGGAAGCGAAGAACGAATGGTACCGGCACTGGATCGAGGCGGGTTTCGCGTCGCTCGAGACGCGCCTCGCGAACGATCCGCGCACCGGCAAGCTGTGCTTCGGCGACACGCCGACGCTCGCCGATATCTGCATCGTGCCGCAGGTGTTCAACGCGAACCGTTTCTCGATCGACACGACGCGCTTTCCGACGATCCAGCGGATCGCCGATCATGCGTCGACGCTCGATGCGTTCAAGGCCGCCGAGCCTGGCGTGCAGCCCGACGCCGAATGAGGGCGAATGACGCCGCGGAGCCGCAGGCTTCCGGCCGCGCATGAAAAAAGGGCGCCCGGAGGCGCCCCGTGCGATGCGGGCCGGCGGCGTTCAGCCGAGCAGCGCGTCCGCGAATTCCACTGCGTTGAACGGCTGCAGGTCCTCGACCTTCTCGCCGACGCCGATGAAGTAGACGGGCACCGGGCGCTGCCGCGCGATCGCGGCGAGGATCCCGCCCTTGGCGGTGCCGTCGAGCTTCGTGACGATCAGGCCCGTGAGGCCGAGCGCATCGTCGAAGGCCTTCACCTGCGTGAGCGCGTTCTGGCCCGTGTTCGCGTCGATCACGAGCAGCACCTCGTGCGGCGCGCCGTCGTGCGCCTTCGAGATCACGCGCTTCACCTTCTTCAGCTCTTCCATCAGGTGCAGCTGCGTCGGCAGGCGGCCGGCCGTGTCGGCCATCATCACGTCGATCTTGCGGGCGCGCGCGGCGCTGACCGCGTCGAAGATCACCGCGGCCGGGTCGCCGCTTTCCTGCTGGACGACCGTCACGTTGTTGCGCTCGCCCCAGACCGCCAGCTGTTCGCGCGCGGCCGCGCGGAACGTGTCGCCCGCGGCCAGCAGCACCGACTGGTCGAAGCTCTGCAGGTGCTTCGCGAGCTTGCCGATGCTGGTGGTCTTGCCCGCGCCGTTCACGCCCGTGATCATCATCACGAGCGGTTGCGCGCGACCGAGCATCAGCGACTTCTCGAGCGGCGTCAGCAGTTCGACGAGCAGGTCGTGCAGCGCGCCCTTCACTTGCTGCGGATCGGTCAGCCGGCCCGCGCGCACCTTCTCGCGCAGCGCGCCGAGCAGGTACTCGGTCGCGTCGACGCCGGCGTCGGACATCAGCAGCGCGGCTTCGAGCTCCTCGTACAGATCCTCGTCGATCTTCGTGTTGACGAACACGCCGGTGATGCTCGAGCCCGTCTTCGCGAGCCCCGACTTCAGGCGCGCGAGCCACGACTTCTTCGCGGACGCGTCCTGCGTCGGCGGCGGCACGATCTCGACCGCTTCGACGACTTCGTCGCTGCCGTCGTTGGTCGGCGTGACCGTCATCACGACGGCCGGCGCGGCCTGTCGCGGCTGCGCGGGCGCTTGCGGTGCTTCGACCGCCCGGCGGGGCTCGGGCGCGGGCGCGTCGGACGGCTCGTCCGGTTGCGGCGCGTCGGCTGATTGCGATTCCGCGGAGTCGGGCTCCTGCGTTTTCTTGAATCGTTTGAAGAAGCTGAACATGGTCTGACGTCGGGAAGAGGGCGGGGCGCCGCCAGGGCGGAGCGCCGGAGAGGCCGTCGCGCGTGCGCACGGCGGCCGAAACCGTGCATTTTATCAGTGCGGCGAGGCACTCGCGTCAGTCGGTGCCGCCGCTGTGGTAACGTGCGCCTGTTTGGCGGTGCGCCCGCGTGCGCACCCGTTCCCTCCGTTGTCGATATTCCGTATGTCCCGTTCCTCTTCCGGCCGCCCGGCGGCCCCCGCCGGCCGTGGCAAGCCGCACACGATCCGCATCATCGGCGGTGACTGGAAACGCACGCCGCTCGCCGTGCTCGATCTCGACGGCCTGCGGCCGACGCCCGATCGCGTGCGCGAGACCCTGTTCAACTGGCTCGGCCAGGATCTCGAAGGCCGGCGCTGCCTCGACCTGTTCGCGGGCACCGGCGCGCTCGGCTTCGAGGCCGCGTCGCGCGGCGCGACGAGCGTCGTGATGGTCGAGCGCCACCCGCGCGCGGCGCAGCAGCTGCGCACGATCAAGGACAAGCTCGGCGCACGCTCGGTCGAGGTCGCGGAAGCCGAAGCGCTGCGGCTCGCGGCCGGGCTGACCCCGGGCGCGTTCGACGTCGTGTTCCTCGATCCGCCGTTCGGCGAGCCGGCCGTGCTCGATCGCGCGATCGCGCTGGCGGCGCCGCTCGTCTCGCCGGATGGCGCGCTGTACGTCGAAACGGGGGCGGAGCTCGACCCGGCCGCGCACGACGCACTGGCCGGCTGGCAGGTGGTGAAGCACGGCAAGGCCGGTGCGGTTCACTATCATTTGCTGCGGCGCGAAAATGATGAATAATGCGCGTTCCATACGAGGCGGCGCGCGGCAAAGGCGACGCATGCCCATCTCGGCAGTGGCGTGCGCGTCGCACGGCTGCCACCCCGTTTGCGTGATGACAGGAGGAGCGACATGGTAGTCGCCGTGTATCCCGGTACGTTCGATCCGCTGACGCGCGGGCACGAAGACCTCGTGCGGCGTGCGTCGAGCATTTTTGATACGCTGGTGGTGGGTGTCGCCGACAGCCGCGCGAAGAAGCCGTTCTTCTCGCTGGAAGAACGTCTGACGATTGCGAACGAGGTGCTGGGTCACTATCCGAACGTGAAGGTCATGAGTTTCACGGGCCTGCTGAAGGATTTCGTCCGCATCAACAACGCGCGCGTGATCGTGCGCGGCCTGCGTGCCGTGTCCGATTTCGAATACGAGTTCCAGATGGCGGGGATGAACCGCTATCTGTTGCCCGACGTCGAGACGATGTTCATGACGCCGTCCGATCAGTACCAGTTCATCTCGGGGACGATCGTGCGCGAAATCGCGCAGTTGGGCGGCGATGTCAGCAAGTTCGTGTTCCCGTCCGTCGAGAAGTGGCTGACCGAGAAAGTCACTGCGATGGGAGGCCCGGCCGCGTGACGCGGCGCCGGCCGGTTTCGTCGTGAAGCCGGCCGCCGGCCTGAAGAAGTGAGATCAGTATGTCTTTGATGATTACCGACGAGTGCATCAATTGCGACGTGTGCGAGCCCGAGTGCCCGAACGGCGCGATTTCGATGGGCCCGGATATCTACGTGATCGACCCGAACAAGTGCACCGAGTGCGTCGGCCATTTCGACGAACCGCAGTGCCAGCAGGTGTGTCCGGTCGAATGCATTCCGCGCGATCCGCAGCACGACGAATCGCACGCGCAGTTGATGGCGAAGTATCACGCGTTGACCGCCGCGAAGGGCGACGACGCGCAGTGACGCGCTGGTGACGTCGCGCGCGTCTCGACGTCACGATTTCCTTGGCCGGCGCCGTTCGGCGCCGGTTCCGTTTCAGCTTCCGCTACCGTTTCAGCCGATCAGCTCGCGCAATGCCGCGACGAGCGCGTCGCATTCGGCGTCGGTGCCGACGGTGATGCGCAAGTGCTGGTCGATGCGCGGTGCCCGGAAGTGCCGCACGAAAATTTCCCGGTCCTTCAACCTTGCCGCGATCGTCCCCGCATCGTGCGCGGGATGGCGCGCGAACACGAAGTTCGCGGCCGACGGCACGACCTCGAAACCGAGCGCCTCGAGCGCGTGCGTGAGCCGCGTGCGGCTGTCGATCACGCGCCGGCAGGTCGCGCCGAAATAGTCGGTATCTTCGTATGCCGCCTGCGCCGCGGCCTGCGCGAGCCGGTCGAGCGGATAGGAATTGAAGCTGTCCTTCACGCGGTTCAGTGCGTCGATCAACGCGGCATCGCCGAACGCGAAGCCGACGCGCATGCCCGCGAGCGAGCGCGCTTTCGACGTCGTTTGCACGACGAGCAGGTTCGGATGGCGGTCGATCAGCGCGATCGCGGATTGCGCGCCGAAATCGACATACGCCTCGTCGATCAGCACGACCGACGACGGGTTCGCGGCCGCGATCCGCTCGATGTCCGCGAGCGGCAGCGCGCGCCCGGTCGGCGCGTTCGGGTTCGGGAACAGCACGCCGCCTGCGTCGTCGAGATAGTCTTCGACCCGGATCGAGAAGTCGTCCGCGAGCGGCACGATCGAAGTTTCTACGCCATACAGGCGCGCGTAGGTCGGGTAGAAGCTGTACGAGATGTCGGGAAAGCGCAGCGGCCGGTCATGCTTGAGCAGGGCCTGGAATGCGTGCGCGAGCACTTCGTCGGAGCCGTTGCCGACGAAGACCTGCTCGGGCTTGATGCGGTGATGGGCCGCGACCGTCTCGCGCAGTGCGCGCGCGAGCGGATCGGGATAGCGGCGCAGCGTGTCGCCGGTATCGCCGAGTTCGCGTGCGATCGCCGCGACGACGCGCGGCGAAGGCGGATAGGGATTCTCGTTGGTGTTCAGCTTGACGGGGTGTGCGAGCGCGGGCTGTTCGCCCGGCACGTAAGGCACGAGTTGCTGAACGACGTCGCTCCAGTAACGGCTCACCGCTTGGCTCCTGACGGGCAAAAGCGACCAGATTACCGCATGTGGGCGTTGCAGTGCGCAATTGCGCGGCAGGGCGACGCTGCCCGGCGCAACCGGGCGGCACATTGCACCGCGCCGGTGCAGCGCGGGTTCAGTTGCGATGCAACTGCATCGTCGCGCGGTCGAGTTCGCCCTTGACGACCATCGGCATCACGGCGAGCGCGCGTTCGATCGATGCGTCGATCACGTCCTGCTCCTCGCGGCGCGGCGGCTTCAGCACGAAGTTCGCGACGTCGGGTTTCGCGCCGGCGCGCGCGCCTTCCGGAATCAGGTCGCGCGGATGGCCGATGCCGATGCGCAGGCGCCAGTACTGTTGCGACGACAGATGCGCGGAGATGTCCTTCAGGCCGTTGTGGCCGCCGCTGCCGCCGCCGAGCTTCAGCTTCACGGTGCCGGGCGGCAGATCGAGTTCGTCGTGGGCGACGAGGATCTGGTCGGGCAGGATCTTGAAGAAATTCGCGAGCGCGACGACTGACTGGCCGGAGCGGTTCATGTAGGTTTGCGGCTCCAGCAGGTGGACTTCCTCGCCGTGCAGGCGCGCTTTTGCGTAGAAGCCGTGAAAGCGGCGCTCGTCGCGCAGCGTCGTGCCGGCTTCGCGGGCGAGCTGGTCGATCAGCCAGAAGCCGGCGTTGTGGCGCGTCGCGGTGTATTCCGCCCCGGGATTGCCGAGGCCGACGATCAGTTTGATCATGACGTTTCGTAGGCGGCAGCGCCCGCCTGGGCGCAGAAAAAGAAAAACCCGCCGGGCAAGCCGCGGCGGGTTGCATCGACCGTTTCGCGAAACGGATCGAATGGCGCGTGGGCAGCCGCTTAGGCAGCCGGCGTTTCGCCTTCGCCTGCTGCGTCCGACACGGCACCAGCCGGGACCGTCGCCGATGCGACAACCGGGTTTTCCGCGTCGACGTGCGCGACCAGCGTCACGCCCTTCGGCAGTGCGATGTCCTTCGCGTGCAGCGACTGACCTGCTTCGATCTTCGACAGATCGACTTCGAGGAATTCCGGCAGAGCCGACGGCAGGCACTCGACTTCGATTTCCGTCGCGACGTGCGAGACGATTGCGCTCGACAGCTTCACTGCCGGGCTGACTTCAGCGTTCAGGAAGTGCAGCGGCACCTTCGTGTGCAGCTTCTTCTTCGCGTCGACGCGCTGGAAGTCCACGTGCAGCACGAGTTGCTTGAACGGGTGGTATTGCACGTCGCGCAGCAGAACCTGTTGCGACTGGCCAGCGACTTCCAGGTCGAGGATCGACGAGTGGAAGGCTTCCTTCTTCAGGGCGTGCCACAGCGCGTTGTGATCCAGTTCGATCTTTTGCGGGGCTGCTTCGCCACCGTAGACGATACCCGTGGTCTTACCGGCGTTGCGCAGGCGGCGGCTCGCACCCGTACCTTGCTGTTGGCGCTCGAAAGCGACGACTTTCATGTGATTCTCCATTTGCTGCCCGCGACCAGGCAGTAAAACGGGGCCGGCGAAATGGCGGCCCCCGATGAAACGGACGGGGTTTCGTCTATCCCGTCCGATTGTGCAAAAAGCGAAGCGTTGCCGCTTCGCTTTCTGCGCATGCTATATCGTGTCGTTCCGCGATCAGGATTCCGCGAACAGCGACATCACCGAGTCGCCGCGGCGAATCCGCGAGAACGTTTCTGCCAGCAGGCTCGCGCTCGTCAGCGAGCGGATCTTCGAGCAGGACAGCGATTCGGCCGACAGCGGGATCGTATCGGTGACGACCAGCTCGTCGAGTGCCGATGCGGCGATACGCTCGGCGGCGCCACCCGACAGAACCGGGTGCGTCGCGTACGCGAACACCTGCTTCGCACCGCGATCCTTCAGCACTTGCGCGGCCTTGCAGAGCGTGCCGGCCGTATCGACCATGTCGTCCATGATCACGCAGGTGCGGCCTTCGACTTCACCGATGATGTTCATCACTTCGGCGACGTTCGCCTTCGGGCGACGCTTGTCGATGATCGCGAGATCGCAGTTGAGTTGCTTCGCGAGTGCCCGGGCGCGGACCACGCCGCCGACGTCCGGCGACACGACGAGCAGATCCGAGTAGTTCTGCTTGCGCAGGTCACCCAGCAGGATCGGCGTTGCGTAGATGTTGTCGACCGGGATGTCGAAGAAGCCTTGAATCTGGTCGGCGTGCAGATCCATCGTGATGATCCGCTCGACGCCGGCGATTTCCAGCATGTTCGCGACGATCTTCGCCGAGATCGCGACGCGCGCCGAACGCGGGCGTCGGTCCTGGCGGGCATAGCCGAAGTAGGGGATGGCAGCGGTGATCCGGCCGGCGGATGCGCGCTTGAGCGCATCGACCATGATCATCAGTTCCATCAGGTTGTCGTTGGCCGGCGCGCACGTGGATTGCAGGACGAAGACGTCCTTGCCGCGCACGTTTTCCTGGATCTCGACCTGGATCTCACCGTCGGAGAAACGGCTGACCATTGCTTTGCCGAGGGGGATTCCAAGGATATTGACGACTTCCTGGGCGAGCGCGGGATTCGCGTTGCCAGTAAAGACCATCAAGCCATCATGGCTGTGGCTGCTCATCGTGCACCTGCTTCAGGCTTAGGCGGGAAATGCGGGAAAATTTTTGGCAGGGGAGGAAGGACTCGAACCCTCGCATGCCGGAATCAAAATCCGGTGCCTTGACCAACTTGGCGACTCCCCTACACTCAACTGATAACTTCACCGGACTTGTAGGCCATCCGGCAAAGCAAAACTTCATGACGCGAAAGCGAAGAGCGGATGCTCGTTCAAGCTCTCGGCAACTGCACCGTTCCAACCGGTGGGCAGCTTGGCTTGCGCCGCTTCTGCCTCGTGCTTGCTATGAAACGCTGCAAACACGCTTGCTCCGGAGCCGGTCATCCTCGCGGGGGTCACATTATACAACCATTTGACCACCTGCGCAACTTCCGCGTACTTACTTGTCACAACTTGCTGCATATCGTTCCGGCCGAAGCTGTCTGGCCATCCCGCATCGCTGTTTTGCTGTGCAAGAAAGTCTGTAATTGTGACTCGCTTTGTATCTCTTGTCAACAACTCGTCTGAAAAAATTTCAGCGGTGGGGACATGAACTCGCGGCGTCACAACCAAAAACCAGCGAGTCGGCAATTCTACCTCAGCTAATTCTTCTCCGATACCCTCTGCGAACGCATTTTTTCCAAAAACAAAAAACGGAACATCGGCACCGAGTTTCACCGCGAGCGACTGCAGTTCCGCGCGCGGCAGGTTCAGTTGCCACAGGCGGTTCAGCGCGAGCAGCGTCGTTGCCGCATCCGAGCTGCCGCCGCCGAGGCCCGCGCCCATCGGCAGGCGCTTGTCGATCTCGATGTCGACGCCGGCCGCGGTGCCCGTATGCGTTTTCAGCAGGTTGGCCGCGCGCACGACGAGATCGCTTTCCTCGGGCACGCCCGGCACGTCGGTGACGCGTGCAACGCGACCGTCGTCGCGCAGCGTGAAATGCAGCGTGTCGCCCCAGTTCAGCAGCTGGAACACGCTCTGCAGATCGTGATAGCCGTTCGGGCGGCGGCCGGTGATGTGCAGGAACAGGTTGAGTTTCGCGGGCGCAAGGCAGTTGCGCAGCGAGCGGATCGAATCGGTCATGCGTATGTCGGGGCTAGGTTCACGTGCTTACTGGTCGAGCACGAGCTTGATGTCGAGCGGCGGCGTCGCGCGCACGAGGTTGACGCGTTTGACGCCCGTGGCCGGTGCGTCCGCGTAGGCGAGATAGTCGATCGTCCAGCCGTCCTGGCGGATCTGCTTGACGTGCGTCGCGTCGGCCGGGTCGCGCACCGTCTGCGCGGGCGTCGCGGGCGCGGGCGTCGGCAGCAGCCAGTAGCGCAGGCCCGCCAGCGGCAGCGAGAAGCCGAGCGTGTTCTGCATCAGCTCGCCGACGTCCGTCGCGTATTGCGGCTGACGGTTCGGCAGTTCGAGCGACGCGGCCTGCGGTGTCGATTTCACGATCGCGAGCGTCTGGCCGAGCGGGCTGCGCAGCTCCAGCGACACGTCGTCGCCGTACTCCTGCCAGTCGAAGTTGCCGTACACGTTCTGCGGTCGGCCGAGGCGATCGTTGTACTGCACCGCGAAACGGCCGTGGTACGCGTGCGTCGCGGCCGTCTGCAGCACCGCGCCCGCCGGCGCATTCGCCGACGGCGGCGTGCTCGCGCAGCCGGCGAGCGCAAGCGCGGCGCCGGCCGCGGCCAGCGTGCGCAGCGCGCGGGAAGACAGGGAAAGCATCGGGAACATTCGCATCAGAGGCCGTTGATCTGCAGGCGCTTGAGCGTCTGCACGAGCGTGTCGTTGTCGGGCTCGAGCTTCTGCGCGGCACGCCACGCGGTGCGCGCGTCGTCCTGCGCGCCGCTCTTCCACAGCACTTCGCCGAGGTGCGCGCCGATTTCGGCGTTCGGCTGCAGCTCGTACGCGCGCCGCAGCACCTTCGCCGCGCCGGCCGCGTCGCCCATCCGGTACTTCACCCAGCCGAGGCTGTCCATGATGTACGCGTCGTTCGGCGCGAGCGACAGCGCCTTGTCGATCAGCTTGCTGGCTTCGGGCAGGCGCTGGTTGCGATCGGCCAGCGAATAGCCGAGCGCGTTGTACGCCTGCGGGTTGTCGGGCTGCGTGCGCATCAGCTCGCGCAGCTGCTTTTCCATTGCCGCGTAGTGGCCCGTCTTCTCGGCTGCCATCGCGTAGTCGTAGCGCAGGTCGGGATCGTCCGGGAAGTCCTGGACCGCCTGCGCGAGTCGCGCCTCGGCTTCCGGATAGCGCTTCGCGGTAAACAGGATCGACGCGTCGGTGCGTGCGACCACGGCCGCATCGCGCGGATCGCTGATCGGCAGGTCGTCGAGCACCTTGCGGGCCTCGTCGGTCTTGCCCTGTTTCTGCAGGAGCTGCGCGCGCGTGATCTGCGCGGGCAGGTAGTGCTGGCTCGTCTGGTCGACCTTGTCGAGCCATTGCGACGCCTGCGCGTCATTGCCCTGTTCGATCGAGATCTGCGCGAGGTAGATGTAGCCCTGGCCGACGTCGAGGTTCGGCTGCTTGTTGCCGAGCTGCACGTACTGCTTCAGGTACGCGTTCGCGTCGTCGAGCTTCTTCTGCTGGATCTTGATCAGCGCGAGCGCCATCAGCGGCGTCGGGTCCTTCGCGTCGAGCTTGCGCATCGTCTCGAACTGCTTCTGCGCGTCGTCGAGGCGGTCGTCGGCGAGGTAGAGCTGCGACAGTGCGAGGCGCGCATCGCGCGACTTCGGATTCTGCTGAACATATTTCTCGAACGACGTGATGCCGGCTGCGCGCTCGGCAGGCCCCATCTGCGACAGCATCAGCGCCGCCGGCAGATAGTCGGGGCGGAGCTGCAGCGCCTGCTTCAGCGACTGCGCGGCGCCTTCCTTGTCGTCGACCGCGAGCTGCTGCCGCGCGATCGCGAGCTGCGCCTCGGGACGGTTCATGTCGTTCTTCAGCATGTCCTTCAGCACCGCGAGGCCGCCGACGCGGTCCGCGCCGCGCACCAGCAGCGCCTGCAGCGCGAGGATCGCGGGGCCGCGCGTTTCGCCGGTCGCGCGGGCCAGTTCGCGCGCGAGCATCGGCTGCGCGTCGGCCGGTTTGCCGGCGAGCACCAGCAGCGCGGCGTCGACTTGCGATGCGCGGTTCGAATCCGGTGCGTACTGGCGCCAGAGATTGGCCGCGGACAGCGCGTCGGCCGGGCTTTGCGCGCCGAGCGCGATCTCGGTCGCACGCTGCGCCATGCGCGGATCGCGCGTGTCGCGGGCGAGCGCGAGGTAGGTCTGGTAGGCCGGCGCCGGCTGGTTGCGCTGAAGCGCGACTTCGGCGGCCAGTACCTGGTAGACGATCTGGCTCGTCAGCGGGACGCCCGGGAGATTCTTCTGCTCGTCCGGCATCACGTGCTCGAACGCGCCCTGCGGCTCCGCGTCGTCCGATACCGGATCCTGCGCGTGAGCCGGGATGGCGGTGAGGGTCCAGGCGGCGAACAGCGCGGCGCCGAGCGCGCGGCGGACCGGGAAGGCACGCACGCCGCGCTCGGCGGCGGGGCGCTTCAGAAGCAGCTTCGAGGGCAGGGTCATGGAAATCCGTTCGATGGAGGGTAGCCCCTTTCCCTTGCGGAAAAGGAGCCCCCTAAGAACCGTACGTGCGAGTTTCCCCGCATACGGCTCAAGCCTACATATACAGCTATTTCGAAGCCCGACCTGTAGGCCGGACCGGCTTCGCTACGTCAATGTTACCAGCGTGCACCTTTCGGTGGCAGACAGGATGGAGGAGTACCCGGTTGGAGAGCGCGTCTGACCCGCCATTCATCCGATACACCAGATGATGATCGTGCCAGCCCGTTTCCTCCGTCAGGGCACATCCGCAGTGAGCACACAGCCCGCCCTGCGATGAATACAGCTGGAACCACGTCCTCAGATAGCCTCTGGATTGCTCCATGCGCTTCTGCCGCAGTTCTTCACCGTATTGCTCCATACTCAGATCAAAGGGGTTGTACTTTCCCTCGATCTTTTTATGTCGCCTGATTACCGTACCACTGAGGTGATACAGAGCAGACAACTCCTTGCTACCGTCGTCATGCACTATGGGAGTGGCGAACACCCAATTCCGTTCACCGACTGTGTGGAAGTATTTCGTCCGCACCCATTCGGCGTTCTTGTTCGGATGCCGCCGCTTCGACCACCACCAGAGCCTCCGGAAAATCAGAGACCCCATGCGGCTGTACGCTTCCTTGGCTACCACGGGCTGATGGTATTGCGCCCAGCCACGCAGCATCGGGTTCAGCAGTTGGATCAGGCTCTCCTGCTTTGCCGTTTTGTTGCGACTGATCGTTTCCGCCACCTTGCGATAGAACGCTTGCGCGTTTTTCTTGCTTGGTTTGATGAGCAGTTTTCCCGAATACTTCCGGAAATTCCACCCTAGGAAATCGAAGCCGTCCTCGATGTGGGTGATCCGCGTTTTCTCCTCCGACAGTCGCAGACCTCGTACAGCAAGGAATGCTTCTACCCAAGGTTTGATCACTTCTTCCAGCACCTCTTTCGAGACACCAGTGATCACGAAGTCATCCGCGTACCGCACCACGTTCACTTTCAGCTTCCGGTTTTCCCGCGTCCGGAACTTTGCAGCCAGATACTTTTCCAGATCCCGTTCCAGCCCGTTCAGTGCAACGTTCGCCAAGGTCGGGGAAATGATGCCCCCCTGCGGCGTACCGGCCTCTGTTGCCTCATACCGGCCCCGATACAGCAGGCCGGACTTCAGCCATTTCCGGAGAATGCCCCTGTCCATCGGGACATTGGCAATCAGCCAGTCATGACTGATGTGGTCGAAGCATCCCTTGATGTCCGCCTCCAGCACCCATTGAGCCGAAGCCCGTTTGGACATGGTGACGAAAATCTGGGACATGGCGTCGGCCGTCGAGCGGTTTTGCCTGAACCCATACGAGTTCGGGTCGCTGATGGTTTCTGCCACGGGCTCGAGAGCCAGCAGATACAGGGCTTGCATCGCCCTGTCTCGCATGGTCGGAATACCCAGAGGGCGCTTCGTTCCATTGGCCTTCGGGATATAAACCCGCCGTAGTGGCAGGGGCCTATATCCGCGCCGCTTCAACCCGCCGGCTGCTGCCAGCCGGCTTGCAGGCGTTTCCCACAGTTCACGATCGACTCCCGCCGTTCGCGCGCCAGTGTTTTGCGTAACACGTCGTACCGCATACAGCTTCGCGGACAACGTGCGGGTCAGCATCCGTTGCAGAGTTTTCACCCTACGCCAGTCACTTTCCCGCGTCGCCTTCGCAATTCGAATCTGCATCCCCCTCACGTTCCGTTCGACCCGGCGCCAGTCAATGGCGTGCCAGTCGTCCGGAGCATGGGAAAGCGCAGACTCGTCCTTTCGGACAAGTTCTCTCATGCTGCTCTCCTTTCCGGTGATAGAAATTTCCCGGACGAGGAGTCGCATCTTTCCCCCGACGGGGAGCGATAGCGCCCCCCGTGGGGAAGGTTTCAGCGCGACACGTACAAGTCCGTGCCGCAACCAGTTACAAGGGTCCCACAGCCGTCTTGCGACGGTAGACCATGAGGAAGTCTGCCCGCTTTCGCGTGGAGTAATGTCTCAACTCCTATCCGTCCCATTACAGGACGACGTTCGCTTTTTCCTCGTTCCCATACCCGCACCCCCGTCAGATCCCCTTGCGGTTCACCTGCCAGCAAACTTCCGCTGGCGGAGATACGGGCTTACCACGTTCCCCAACTGCCACACGACTGGTTTAGGTCCCGCCTATTCCCCGATGGCCATACGACGGCGTGACCCGATAAAACAGCGGATCAACCGGCCACATACCTTTTTGGTTAGAGCCCAGCAGCGTTTGGCTCTTCAATCGTCACGGGGTTTATCAGCGATTCACGTGTGTTGACCATGCCAGCCAGCCTTGCACCTCGATCCCATGCTGCTAGAGATCTCCGAACGAACACCTCGCGGGGTCAGTCCGCCCTTACTGCGGGGGTTACTTTGTCAGAAGAGCTTTGAACCCCGCCGTTACCAGCGACGCACATCTTCCTAGGCTACATTTGGCCGTACAAACGGTTCCCTACCGCGATCGATCTGCGGTTGAACAATGGCCGTTGGAGTTTTCTTCATTGAGGCGGTGCATTCACGGATTTATTCGCGTGGCCGAGCACCATTCTCCCGAGAGGGATCGGTGGCCGGGATTGCGCTGTTGTAGTTCTTCGGCGCGTACTGCTGCTAACATCTCTGACATGCGAAATGTCGCAGAAATACAACGCTTTTCCGGTTCATGCGGGTGCCCGTGTGGTTCATTTGCAGCCGAACCGGCACGTATTTGGCACTTGGCAACTCAGGCAAAATTCCCCCGAAACATCCGGTCAGAATTGCCCGAGAGCCTTGTATTTACAACTGTTGCCGGCTTGTTAAGAGTCCGGCTCCGCCTCTACACGAAGAGTGTCGTGTCGCACGTTTCAACCGATTGTAACGCGCTCGCTACAATACACGCACGATCGTGAATCCAGTTTCAGACCCGTAGAACATGCCAGAGTTGCCAGAAGTAGAAGTCACGCGCCGGGGCATCGAGCCCTTTGTCGCGGGCCGCCGCGTCGAGCGTGTCGACGTCCGTACCGCGATGCTGCGCTGGCCCGTGCCGGCGGGGCTCGCCGAGCAGTTGCGCGCGCGCGAGGTGCTCGCCGTCGAGCGTCGCGGCAAGTATCTGCTGTTCGAGGTCGACGCAGGCTGGTTCATCGTCCATCTCGGGATGACGGGCACGCTGCGCGTGCTGCCCGCGGCCGGCGTGCCGGTGGCCGCGAAACACGACCACATCGACTGGATCTTCGACGAATTCGTGCTGCGGTTCCGCGATCCGCGCCGTTTCGGCGCCGTGCTGTGGCACCCGCGCGAAGCCGGCGACGTGCATGCGCATCCGCTGCTCGCGAGCCTCGGCGTCGAGCCGTTCTCGCCGGCGTTCACCGGCGCGCTGCTGCACGCACGCACGCGCGGCCGCACGGTGTCGGTCAAGCAGGCGCTGCTCGCGGGCGACATGGTCGTCGGCGTCGGCAACATCTATGCGTCGGAGAGCCTGTTTCGCGCGGGCATCCGGCCGACGACCGCCGCCGGCAAGGTATCGCTGCCGCGCTATGAGCGGCTGGCCGACGCGGTGCGCGCGACGCTCGCCGACGCGATCGAGCGCGGCGGCAGCACGCTGCGCGATTTCGTCGGCAGCAACGGCGAAAGCGGCTATTTCCAGCTCGACTGCTTCGTCTACGACCGTGCGGGGCTGCCTTGCCGCGTCTGCGGCACGCCGATCCGCCAGATCGTGCAGGGTCAGCGTTCGACCTATTACTGCCCGACCTGCCAGCGTTGAGCCCCGCGTTGCAACCTTTTTCCGAAGATTCGAACACTTGAAGCCGCCCCGCATCGCCCCCGCTCCGTTCCCCGTCACGCCGCTGCATCGCACGTTCGCCACGCGCCTGATCGCCTGGCAACGCGAGCACGGCCGCCACGACCTGCCGTGGCAGAACACCCGCGATCCCTACTGGATCTGGTTGTCGGAAATCATGCTGCAGCAGACGCAGGTCTCGACCGTCGTCCCGTATTACACGCGCTTTCTCGAGCGTTTTCCCGACGTCGCCGCGCTCGCGGCCGCGCCGTCCGACGACGTGATGGCGCTGTGGGCCGGGCTCGGCTACTACTCGCGCGCGCGCAATCTGCACCGCTGCGCGCAGGTCGTCGTCGCCGAGCATGGCGGCGTATTCCCGTCGACGCCGGAAGCGCTCGCCGAACTGCCCGGCATCGGCCGTTCGACAGCCGCGGCGATCGCGTCGTTCGCATACGGTGCACGCGCGACGATCCTCGACGGCAACGTGAAGCGCGTGCTGGCGCGCGTGTTCGGCGTCGAAGGCTTTCCGGGCGAGAAGCGCGTCGAGAACGACATGTGGGCGCTGGCCGAATCGCTGCTGCCGGATGCCGCGAACGCGGCCGACGTGAGTGCCTATACGCAGGGGCTGATGGATCTCGGCGCGACGCTGTGCGTGCGCGGCAAGCCGGATTGCGCGCGCTGCCCGTTCGCGGGCGACTGTGTCGCGCAATCGACGGGCCGCCAGCGCGAACTGCCGGCCGCGCGGCCGAAGAAGGCCGTGCCGACGCGCAAGACCTGGATGCTCGTGCTGCGCGACGGCGACGCCGTGCTGCTCGAACGGCGTCCGCCGGCCGGCATCTGGGGCGGCCTGTGGTGCCTGCCGCAGGCGGACGGCGATGCGGCACTCGCGGAACTCGCGCGTGGCTTCGGCGGCGGCGGCCCGGTGCCGCTCGCGCCGTTCACGCACATGTTCACGCATTTCCGGCTCGAGATCGAGCCGCGGCTGAGCGACATGACGAACGGCGGCCTTCCGCTCGCGCATGCACGGGATACCGAGACGGCGTGGGTGCCGCTCGCCGGGCTCGATGCGTACGGCGTACCGGCGCCCGTGCGCAAGCTGCTCGATGCGCTGAGCGGGTCGCTGCTGTAACGATGGGGAAAGGGCGCTGCGCGGGCCGTGCTTGCGGAAGTGCCGCGCCGACGCGGTCGGCTCGCCCGTCAGGATGATCCGCCCGGCGACGCCAGTGCGACGCGGCTGGCCGGCCGCGCCTTACAGCCAGCCGTGCCGGTCGAGCACGTGGTGCACGGCGTCGATTCGCGCGCCGACATCCGGAAACTCCATCAGCTTCTGCCGTGCGCGCAGGTCGAGCGGCAGCAGTTCCGCGAGTCGGTTCGACACCCAGCTCGGGTCGTCGAGGCGGAACGGTTCGCCGAACGGCATCTTGTCCGGTTCGGACTTCTTCAGCGCTTCGATGATGCGCTCGAGCACCTCGGCGCACGAGCCGAATTGTGCGAGCGCCTGTTCGCCTTCGAGCGGGATGTCGTCGGGCAGCGGCTCCGCGATCCCGACCAGCAGCCCGTTGCTTTCGACGCGATACGACAGCAACTCGAATCGCTGCGTGCCGATCGCCTGCAGGTACAGCATCCCGAATTCGCCGGTGTCGCACTCGGTGATGCGCGCCATGCAGCCGATCGTCTCGGGCACCGACACGGCGCCGTCCTGCGCGACTTCGGGCCCGCTCTTCAGGAGGCACACGCCGAACGGCGCGTCGTCGCGCAGGCACGCGCGCGACATGTCGAGATAGCGCGCCTCGAATACCTTGAGCGGCAGCAAGCCACCGGGGAACAGCACCGTATGCAGCGGAAACAGCGGCAGGTCGATCAGGGTGGTCGATAGGGTGGACATGGCGCGCCGGCGAGAGGGCGGTGTCGCTAAGGTCGTTCGACCTCGGTGACGAGCCGCGACGACGCGTCGACATCCACCGGCGCGTCACGATGCCGCACGATCACGTTCGCATCGTGCACGAGGCGCGCGGCGAGCGTTTCCGCGATGAACACCGAGCGATGCTGACCGCCCGTGCAGCCGATGGCGACGGTCAGGTAGCTGCGGTTGTCTTCACGAAAGTGCGGCAGCCATTTCATCAGGAACGCATGGATGTCGTCGATCATCTGGTGGACGATCGGCAGTGCGTCGAGAAAGGCGATGACCGGCTGGTCCAGCCCGGTGAGCGGGCGCAGCTCATGGTCGTAGTACGGATTGGGCAGCGCGCGCACGTCGAACATCAGGTCGGCATCGAGCGGCACGCCGCGCTTGAAGCCGAATGACTCGAACATCACCATCAGGTCGTTGTTCTTCTGCTCGATGAAGCGCTTGACCCACGTGCGCAGCACGTTCGCGCGCAGCGTGCTCGTATCGATCTGATGGCCGAATTCGGCGAGCGGCGCGACCAACTCGCGTTCGCGCTCGATCGCTTCCTCGAGCGACGACAGCAGCCCGACGTTCGCGTCGTGCGACGGCGAGCCGGACAGCGGGTGGCGCCGGCGCGTTTCGGAGAAGCGCTGGATCAGCGCCTGCGTGCTTGCGTTGAGGAACAGCACGCGGACATCGTGCTCGAGCGACAGCGAGCGGATCAGGCCGGGCATTTCGTCCAGCGATGCGCTCGAACGCGCATCGATCGCGACCGCGAGCCGGTGCTGGCCGCCGTCGGCCAGGTAGCGGGCGAGTTCGGGGAGCACGTGCGGCGGCAGGTTGTCGACGCAGTAGTAGCCTGCGTCTTCGAGCGCGTTCAGCGCGACGGACTTGCCTGAGCCGGAGATGCCGGTGATGAGGACGATGCGCATGGGAAGCAGAGAATCCTGACGTTTCATCATAGCACCGGCTCGACGCGTCGGCGCTGCGAGGCCGGCGCGGGGCGGTTACACGAGCTTGCCGGGGAACTGGCTGTCGGGATCCTGCATCGCGAGTCGTTGCCGATCCATGAAATCGCGCAACGTGTCGATGCCGCGCAACTGCAGGATCGTGTTCCGCACGGCCGCCTCGACCAGCACCGCGAGGTTGCGGCCGGCCGCGACCTGGATCGTGACCTTGCTGATCGGCAAACCGAGCACGTCGACCGTCTGGCTTTCCAGCGGCAGCCGCTGGAATTCGCCGTCCGGGCGGCGCACGAGCTGGACGATCAGCTTCAGCTTCATTTTCCGGCGCACCGCCGTTTCGCCGAAGATCGTCTTGATGTCGAGCAGGCCGAGGCCGCGCACTTCGAGCAGGTTCTGCAGCAGCGGCGGGCAGCGGCCTTCGACGAAATCGGGGCCAAGTCGGACGAAGTCGACGGCGTCGTCGGCGACGAGGCCGTGGCCGCGGCTGATGAGTTCGAGGCCGAGTTCGCTCTTGCCGAGCCCGGAGTCGCCGGTGAGCAGCACGCCCATCCCGAGGATGTCGAGGAACACGCCGTGCAGGGTCGCGCGCGGCGCGAGGATGCGCGACATGTAGAGCCGCAGGCTGTCGATCACGGCGGCGGCCGACATCGGCGTCGTGAACAGCGGCGTGGACGAGCGCGTGCAGCGCAGCACGAGCTCGGGCGGCGCGGCGGCGCCGCCGGCGACGACGAGGAACGGCGGTTCGAGCGCGATCAGCTCGGCCATGTGGCGCGAACGGTCTTCGTCGGTCTGCCGCTGGTAGTAGTCGATTTCGGCTTCGCCGAGCACCTGGATCCGGTTCGGGTGGATCAGGTTCAGGTGGCCGACGAGGTCGGCGCTCGACGTGGCGTTGCCGACGGTGTCGGCCGAAAAACCGCGCTCCCAGCCTTCATGCCCCGTCAGCCAGCTCAGTTTCAGCGTGGCCGCGTTGTCGTCGAAGATGCTCTGGGCGTTGATGCTGGACGTATCCATGACTCTCGTCACTCCAATGAGCCGGTGCATGCGCGCGGCGACGGGCGTCGCCATGCCGGACCGGCGCCGGGCGGCCCTGGTCGGCGGCGTGTGCCGCCTCGTTCGGGAAAATAATCCGCCCGGATCAACTCAAGGTTGCCACTGAGTGAGCAGGCGATGCAACTCGGCGAGATCCGTTTCGTTGTGCAGACGCTCTCGCGCGTCGCGATCGGACAGCAGTTGCGCGATTTCCGACAGGATCTCGAGGTGCTGCTGGGTGGCTTGCTCGGGGACGAGCAGGAAAATCAGGAGACCGACCGGCTGGCCGTCGGGCGCTTCGAACGGGATCGCGTCGGCGAGCCGCACGAAGGCGGCGAGCGGATGCTTGAGCCCCTTGATGCGCCCGTGCGGAATCGCGACGCCTTCGCCGAGCCCGGTCGAGCCGAGGCGCTCGCGCGCGAACAGGTTGTCCGTGACGGTGCTGCGGGCGATGCCGTTCTGATTCTCGAACATCAGCCCGGCTTGTTCGAAGACGCGTTTCTTGCTGGTGACGGAGAGGTCGATGACGACGTTCTCTATGGGCAGGATTTTGGCTAGGCGATTCATGTTGGCAGGCGATTGGGCGGCCTGGGGTCTCCTTGCGGCGGCAGACTGATTTTCCATGTTCGGCGATATCAAGGCGTTCGGCATCGGAAACCTGCACGACAGCTACCGCACCCAACGCCCCCCGGCGATAACCGGAACATTATAGAGCACAGCCGCGTGCGTGGCGCGGCATGGACGGACCGGTCGCACCACTGCCGCGTGGACGCAAAAAAAACGCCCGGCGAACCGGGCGGCGTGTGTGTTGCGGTGAACGTTATTGCGGCGGCAGTTCGATCTGGTCGATCGACGGCTGCAGCTTGATCGGGTCGTGCGCATGGGTCTGCAGACGCTCCATGTGCTTGACGACCTGGCGATCCAGCTTGTCGATCAGCAGATCGATCGCAGCGTACAGGTTGCCGTTTGCGCTTTCGACGAAGATGTCCTTGCCCTTCAGATGCAGGTTGATTTCCGCGCGCTGCTGCTTGTCCTTTTCCTTGTGATTGTCGACCGAGAGGATCACAGTGCCATCGATCACCTGATCGCTATGCCGTAGCACCCGGTCCAGCTTGGTGATCACGTATTCGCGAATTGCAGGCGTGACTTCGAGATGATGTCCACTGATCTTCAGGTTCATAGTGCTTCTCCAAGCGAGTGACCACGCGGCCGCATCGAGGCGGCGCTCCGGTCGACTTGCCCCTGCCGCATGGCGCGGCAAATTCGCGGACAAGTCGCCCGGCCTGTTCCCCGAATGCGCGGTGGCCGGAACACGCCTGCCGCCGGGCAGGCAGCAGGCTTAAAGAGACTTGCGCAGATTCACTGCCGGGATTTTGAGGGCTTCGCGATACTTGGCGACCGTGCGGCGCGCAACCACGAATCCCTGTTCTGCCAGCAGCTCGGCAATGCGGCTGTCCGAAAGTGGCGATTTTGGGTCTTCAGCTCCTATCAGTTGCTTGATCAGGGCTCGGATGGCAGTCGACGATGCGGCGCCTCCGGTGTCGGTCGAAACGTGTGATCCGAAGAAGTACTTAAATTCCAGCGTCCCGAACGGGGTCAGCATGTACTTCCCGGTTGTCACACGGCTGACAGTCGACTCGTGTAGGCCCAGCGTATCAGCTATTTCCCGCAAAACCAAGGGGCGCATGGCAATTTCGCCATGCGCAAAGAAGTTCTTCTGACGTTCGACAATAGCCTGCGCGACACGCAGGATCGTGTCGAATCGCTGCTGGATATTCTTGATCAGCCAGCGTGCTTCCTGGAGCTGTTGTTTCAACGATCCGGCCGACGGGTCGCCGCGGCTGTTGCGCAGGATGTTCGCGTACAGGTTGTTGATCCGCAGGCGCGGCATCACTTCCGGATTGAGTTCCGCGAGCCAGCCCTGGCCAGCCTTCTTCACGATGATGTCGGGCACGACGTAGTCGGCCTCGGCCTTGCCGTAGGCAGCGCCGGGGAACGGCTCCAGCGAGCGGATCAGTGCGTGCGCGTCGCGCAGCGCGTCGTCGCTCGCCTTCAGCTGCTTGCGCAGCCGCGTGAAGTCGCGCGCGGCGAGCAGTTCGAGGTGCTGCGACACGATCTCCAGCGCGAGCGTGCGGGTGGGGGACGGATCGAGGCGCAGCAACTGCAGCTTCAGGCATTCGGACGCCGAGCGGGCCCCGACCCCGGCCGGATCGAAACTGTGCAGCAGCGCGAGCGCCGCATTCAGTTCGTCGCAGTCGATTTCCAGTTCGGGCGGCAGGTCGGCGAGCACTTCGTCGAGCGTGGCGGTCAGGTAGCCGTCGTCGTCGAGCGATTCGATCAGGAACATCACGAGCGCGCGGTCGCGCGGCCCGGCCTGCGTGACGCGCAATTGCGCGGACAGGTGGTCGCGCAGCGACGTCGCGGCTTCCTGCACCTGCAGCGGCGGGAGATCGTCATCGTCCGAGGCGCCGCTCGAGCGGCCGAACTCGTCGAGATTCCACTGCGGGCCGTCGCCGGCGTCGCCCGATGCGTAGCCGTCGTATTCGTCGGCGCCGGCCGGCTCGTCGCGCTCGGCGCGTTCGCTCGACTGGCTGCTGCCGTTCGTGATGCCCGGTTCGGTGTTCTGTCCGGGCGGCGTCTGCGCGATCAGCGATCCGTCCGCCGCGACGCGCAGCGGGCTCGCGATCCATTCGTCATCGTTCTCGAGCAGCGGATTCTGCGCGACGGCCATCGCGACTTCCTGCTGCAGTTCGAGCGTCGACAGCTGCAGGAGCCGGATCGACTGCTGCAGTTGCGGTGTCAGCGCCAGGTGTTGCGACAGGCGGAGTTGAAGGCTGGCTTTCATGGCAGAGAGGGAGTCATACCGGCAGTTTGCCACGACCCAGGCGCCTTGAGCCATCCGCGATTACGCGCGGCGCGGCGCCCGGCCGCGGCGGGGCCGCAGGACACGCGGGCGCGCCCCGCGCGGCGATGCCGGGCGGGGGCGGCCAGCCACGGGGGATTTACATGCGGAAGTGTTCGCCGAGGTACACGCGGCGCACGCTTTCGTTTTCGATGATTTCGCTCGGCGCGCCGGCGGCGAGCACCGAACCGTCGCTGATGATGTAAGCGTGGTCGCAGATGCCGAGCGTTTCGCGGACGTTGTGATCGGTAATCAACACGCCGATGTTGCGCTGCTTCAGGAACTTGACGATCTTCTGGATCTCGAGCACCGCGATCGGGTCGACGCCGGCGAACGGCTCGTCGAGCAGGATGAAGTTCGGATTGGTCGCGAGCGCGCGCGCGATCTCGACGCGACGGCGTTCGCCGCCCGACAGCGACAGCGCCGGGTTCTCGCGCAGGTGGCCGATCTGCAGTTCGTCGAGCAGCGCCTCGGTGCGCGACGCGATCGCGTCCTTCGACAGGCGCTTGCCGTCTTCGCCGTGCTGCAGCTCGAGCACCGCGCGGATGTTTTCCTCGACGGTCAGCTTGCGGAACACCGACGCTTCCTGCGGCAGGTACGACAGGCCGAGCGACGCGCGCTTGTGGATCGGCAGCAGGCTGATCGAGCTGCCGTTCAGCGAGATCTCGCCCGCATCCGTCGGCACGAGGCCGACGATCATGTAGAACGACGTCGTCTTGCCGGCGCCGTTCGGGCCGAGCAGGCCGACGACCTCGCCGCTCTTCACGTCGAGCGACACGTCCTTGACGACGGTGCGCGAGCCGTAGCGTTTCTTCAGGTTGCGCACGACGAGCGAGCTCGTCGTGCCGGCCGGCTGGCGGTTCGGAAGCGCGTTCATTGGGCCGGCGCTCCCTGGATCGTGGTCGACGGCGACAGCTTCGCCGGCGCGCCGTTCAGCTGCCCGGGGCCGCCGTTCTTCGGCGACAGCATCGCGCGCACGCGGCCGTTCGGGTTGCCCGGCGCCGCGACGTCCTTGCCGCCCTTCGCGGTGTAGAAGTCGCGCTGGCCGTCGTACGTGATCACGCTGCCGTGCACGGTGTCGGCGATCGTCGACGTGCCCTGCAGGCGGCGCACGGTCGCGGCGGTCGTCAGCGTCGTCAGGTCCTGCTTGCCGTCGTAGTCGATGCGCTCGGCGTCGCCGTCGATGTATTCGTCGAGGCCTTCGCGCTTCTGGCGGAACGTCGCGTGCTTCTTGCCGCTGCCGAACGACGTCGCGTACTGATAGCCTTCCGGATCCTGGCGCACTTCGACGCGGTCGCCCTTGATGATGATCGTGCCCTTCGTGATCACGACGTTGCCGGTCGCGACCGTCACCTGCTTCAGGTCGTCATAGGTCAGGTTGTCCGCCTCGACGTTGATCGGCTTGTTCTGGTCGGCCTTCTCGGCATGGGCGAGCGGCGCCAGCCCGACGAGCGGGAGCGCCACGAGCGTCGCGGCGAGCGCGGCGCGGACGGCGCGCGCAGCGCCGCCGGAATTCTGTCGAGGGAACGGTTCGTTCATGCAGTCACGTGAGGGATGCGTCACCTGGATTGACCTTTCGAGCCGCCGGACGTGTCCGCCGCGGCGATCGTGCCGCGCACGTTGCCGTAAAGCTCGATGACCCGGGTGACGTTGTTGTACTTCATGCCGTCGGTCGCGTTGACGAGCGACAGGCCGCGCTGAAGTTTAACCGGCTTTTCGGTCTGGATCACATCGTCATTGACGAAGATCCGGAAATGCTGGGAATCGGCCTGCATCTGCGGATCGCCGCCGCCGGCCACGCGCAGGATGCGTGCATCGTCGTACAAGTCGACGATCGACACGTCGCCGTTGACGGTGCCGCGCTTCGCGGTGGTCGTCACGACCGGCTTGCCGGGCTGGAACGCGCGCATGGCCGGATCGGTCAGGTCGCTGTTGTCGGTGTCTTCGTAATGGATCAGCTTCGCGGCCGTCAGCCGGTACTGGGTCGAGCCCGACTGGTCGAGCTCGGTGACCGAGAAGTTGTCCGCGAAATAATCGGGCGTGTGGCGCTTCGGCCGCACGGCGCCTTCGCCGGGCGGCGGCAGCGTCGCCTGCAGCAGCCACCACGTGATGCCCGCGAGCGCGGCGACCGCGACGAGCGGCAGCAGCTGGGTCCAGCGGAAATGCGTGTTCATCCGTCAGGCTCCGCAGGCAGCCGCGAGCAGCGCGTCGTAGCGGCGCTGCGCGCGCAGGATCGCGTCGCAGACCTCGCGCACCGCGCCGTGGCCGCCGCGGGCCTCGGCCACCCAGTGCGCACGCGCGATCACCTCGGGGTGCGCGTTGGCCGGTGCCGTCGCGAAGCCGCAGCGCAGCATCACCGGCAGGTCGGGCCAGTCGTCGCCCATGTAGCCGCAGGCGTCGGCGGTGATGCCGAGCGATGCAATCAGGTCGGCGAACACGGCGAGCTTGTTCTCGACGCCCTGGAACAGGTGCGCGATCTTCATTTCCTTCGCGCGTGCCGCGACGATGTCCGAGCGGCGGCCGGTGATGATCGCGGTCGCGATGCCGGCTTCGCCGAGCAGCTTCACGCCGTGGCCGTCGAGCGAATTGAACGACTTCATCGCGTCGCCGGCCGCGGTAAACAGCAGCCCGCCGTCGGTCAGCACGCCGTCGACGTCGAAAATCATCAGCTTCACGCGGCTCGCGCGTTCGGCCGCAGTCAGCGCTGCGCTCATCAGATCACCTTCTTCGAAAACAGGTCGTGCATGTTCAGTGCGCCGATCAGCGCGCCGTCGGCATCGACCACCAGCATCTGGTTGATCCGGTGGCGCTCCATCAGTTCCACGGCCTCGACCGCGAGATGGTCGGGGCCGATCGTGCGCGGCTCGCGCGTCATCACGTCGACGATCGGCAGCGTGCGGAAATCGCCGTCGCGCGCGAGCACGCGGCGCAGGTCGCCGTCGGTGAAGATGCCGGCCACGCGGCCGTCGGGCTCGACCACGGCGGTCATGCCCAGCCGCTTCGCGGTGATCTGGAACAGCGCGTCCGACAGCGTCGCGTCGAGCCCGACGCGCGGCACGTCGTCGCCCGAGCGCATCACGTCGCGCACGTGGGTGAGCAGGCGCCGGCCGAGTGCGCCGCCCGGATGCGAGCGCGCGAAATCCTCGGAACCGAAGCCGCGCGCGTCGAGCACCGCGACGGCGAGCGCGTCGCCGAGCGCGAGCGCGGCGGTCGTGCTCGCGGTGGGGGCGAGGTTCAGCGGGCAGGCTTCCTTCGACACCGCGGCGTTCAGGTTCACGTCGGCGAGCGTGCCGAGGCTCGATTCCGCACGGCCCGTGATCGCGATCAGCTTCGCGCCGATCCGCTTCACGAGCGGCAGGATCGCGACGAGTTCTTCCGACTCGCCGGAATAGGAGATGCCGATGAATACGTCGTCCGACGTGACCATGCCGAGGTCGCCGTGGCTGGCCTCGGCCGGATGGACGAAGAAGGCCGGCGTGCCGGTGCTGGCGAGCGTGGCCGCGATCTTGCGGGCGATATGCCCCGATTTGCCGATGCCGGATACCACGACGCGGCCGCGGCAGCCGAGCAGCAGCGCGACGGCCTGAACGAAGTCGCCGTCGAGCTGGTCGCGCAGCGCGCGCACGGCGTCCGCCTCGATGTCGAGCACGTCGCGGGCGAGCGCGAGCGCCCGATCATCATTGATTTTCGCTATCATGCGCGGAGTATAGCAAAGGCGTTTGTTCGCCGCGCCGCGCCTTCGGACTCGTCCGATGCCGCTTGCCCACCGCCACCACCCGCGCCCGCCTTGCCGTGGCCCCGACGAACGAGGACGCTTCGCCCGTGATTTCCCCGCTCGAAATGACCCTGCTGCTGTTGCTGGCCTCGGTAGTGGGCGTCGTCGTATTTCGCTCGTTGAACCTGCCGCCGATGCTCGGCTACCTGACCGTCGGCATCCTGGTCGGCCCGCATGCGTTCGGCGTTGCCGCGGACCTCGAACGGGCCGAGCATCTCGCGGAATTCGGCGTGGTGTTCCTGATGTTCTCGATCGGCCTCGAATTCTCGCTCGCGAAGCTGCGGGCGATGCAGCGGCTCGTGTTCGGGCTCGGGCTGCTGCAGGTGGTCGCGACCCTCGCGCTCGCGGTCGTGCTCGGCGCGCTGTTCGAGCGCTGGGTGCACATCACGTGGCAGGGCAGCGTCGCGCTCGGCGGCGCGCTCGCGATGTCGTCGACGGCGATCGTGTCGAAGATGCTCGCGGAGCGGCTCGAGATCGAGACCGCGCACGGCCGCAACATCTTCGGCGTGCTGCTGTTCCAGGATCTCGCGGTGGTGCCGCTGTTGATCGTGATCGCCGCGTTCGGCGCCGAGTCGTCGAAGGATCTCGCGCTCACGCTCGGGTTCGCGGCCGTCAAGATCGTGATCGCGCTCGCGCTGCTGCTGATCGTCGGCCAGCGTTTCATGACGCGCTGGCTCAACGTCGTCGCGCGGCGCCGCTCGCAGGAACTGTTCGTGCTGAACCTGCTGCTCGTCACGCTCGGCGCCGCGTTCATCACCGACCGCTTCGGCCTGTCGCTCGCGCTCGGCGCGTTCATCGCGGGGATGCTGATCTCCGAGACGCCGTTCCGCCATCAGGTGGAAGAGGACATCAAGCCGTTCCGCGACGTGCTGCTCGGCCTGTTCTTCGTGACGACCGGGATGCTGCTCGATCCGCGCGTGATCTGGGAGCATCCGCTGCTGGTGCTCGGCTTCTTCGTCGGGCAGATCCTGTTCAAGGGGACGATGATCGCCGGGCTCGCGCGGCTGTTCGGCGCGACGCCGGGCGTCGCGATGCGCACCGGCATCGGCCTCGCGCAGGCCGGCGAATTCGGCTTCGTGCTGCTGAACCTGATCCTCGACCGGCATCTCGTCGATTCGACGCTGCTGCAGGCGATCCTCGCGTCGATGCTGCTGTCGATGCTCGCCGCGCCGTTCCTGATCCAGAACGCCGACCGGATCGTGATGCGGCTGTCGTCGACGGAATGGATGCAGCAGTCGCTGCAGATGACGCGGATCGCGACGCAAAGCCTCAAGCAGCGCGGCCACGTGATCATCTGCGGCTACGGCCGCGCGGGGCAGAACCTCGCGCGCATGCTCGAGCAGGAAGGCATTTCGTACGTCGCGCTCGACCTCGACCCCGATCGCGTGAGCGCGGCCGCGACGGCCGGCGAATCGGTCGTGTTCGGCGACGCGGCGCGCCGCGAGTCGCTGCTCGCGGCCGGTATCCATCGCGCGGCGGCCGTCGCGATCACGTATGCGAACACGCCGTCGGCGCTGCGCGTGCTGCACCACGTGCACGAGCTCGAGCCGACGCTGCCGGCGATCGTGCGCACGGTCGACGATGCCGATCTCGAGAAGCTGCTCGCGGCCGGCGCGACCGAGGTGATTCCGGAGATCGTCGAGGGCAGCCTGATGCTCGCGTCGCACACGCTGGTGCTGGTCGGCGTGCCGATGCGCAAGGTCGTGCGGCGCGTCGAGGAGATGCGCGACGAGCGCTACAGCCTGCTGCGCGGCTATTTCCGCGGCGCCGACGACACGGACGACGACGATCACGAGCAGGTGCGGCTACAATCGGTGCCGGTCGACGCGCGCGCGGATGCGGTCGGGCGCTCGCTGGAGGAACTCGGGCTGTATGCGCTCGGGCTGGAAGTCACGGCGATCCGCCGGCACGGCATCCGCGGCGTCGAACCCGACCCGCAGACCAAGCTGCGCGCGAGCGACATCGTCGTGCTGCGCGGGCTGCCGGAAGCGCTCGCGCTCGCGGAGGAGCGGCTGTCGCGGCATCGGCGCGAGCCGCCGGCCGCGCTCGCCTGAGTCGCGCTTCGATAACCTGACCCGTATTTATTCGAAACGGTGCCCGATCTTCGCGCACCGTTTTTTTCGGAGAGTTTCATGCCGCATTCGTCGCCGGGCGCACCGCTCGATCCGGTCGCCTTCATCCACAGCCAGATCCGCACCGTGCCCGACTGGCCGCAGCCGGGCGTGCAGTTCCGCGACATCACGACGCTGCTGCAGAGCCCGAAGGCGCTGCGCATCCTCGTCGACCTGTTCGTCGAACGCTATGTCGATGCGAAGCTCGACTACGTCGCGGGGCTCGACGCGCGCGGCTTCATCATCGCGCCGATCGTCGCGTACGAGCTGAGCGTCGGCTTCGTGCCGATCCGCAAGGTCGGCAAGCTGCCGTACAAGACGCGCTCGGAATCGTACGACCTCGAATACGGCAGCGCGACCGTCGAGATCCATGAAGACGCGTGCCGCCCCGGCGACCGCGTGATCATCATGGACGACCTGATCGCGACCGGCGGCACGATGATGGCGGGGCGCAACCTGCTGCAGCGGCTCGGTGCGGTCGTCGTCGAAGGCGCGGCGATCATCGACCTGCCCGATCTCGGCGGCTCGACGCTGCTGCGCAACGCGGGGCTGCCCGTCTATACCGTTACCGAATTCGCCGGCCACTGAACCACCGGAGCCGGCCCACGCCGCGAGGTCACGATGCCCAACTTCATGCTGTTTCTCGCCACGTCGATCGCGATCACGTTCGCGCCGGGTCCCGACAACCTGCAGGTGCTCGCGCGCGGCATCTCGCAGGGCCGCGCGGCCGGCTTCGTCGCCGCGCTCGGCTTCACGGCCGGAATCCTGTTCCATACGACGCTCGCGGCGCTCGGCGTCGCGGCGGTGCTGCGCTCGTCGCCGGTCGCGTTCCAGACGCTGAAGCTCGCGGGCGCCGCGTACCTCGTGTGGATCGGCATCAAGGCGCTGCGCAGCCAGGGCCTCGCGAACGCGCACGAGCGCCCGCCGCAGCCGCTTGGCGCGATCTTCCGGCAGAGCGTGATCGGCAACCTGATGAACCCGAAGGTCACGTTGTTCTTCGTCGTGTTCCTGCCGCAGTTCGTCGATCCGCACGGCGTGCAGGGCGTGACGCTGCAGATGTTCGAACTCGGCGCGCTGTTCATGCTGCAGACGGCCGCGATCTTCTCGCTGTTCGGCGTCGGCGCGGGCGCGATCGGCACGTGGCTGAAGCGCCGCCCGAAGGCCGGTGTGTGGCTCGACCGGATCGCCGGCGCGACCTTCATCGCGATCGGCATCCGCGTCGCGCTGAAGGACTGAGCCCGATGACGTTTCCGTGCATTGCGGCCGCGCGCCGCTTCGATCCGGCCGCGCACCTGCGTTTCGAGATCGCCGGCGTGGCCGTGGGCTGGGTGCGCCGCCAGGACATCGCGAAGCTCGCGCGCTGGCCCGACGTGTTCGAGCTGACGGACGCGCGCGTCGTGCTGTCGGCGCGCTATGACACGGTCGACGCGCGCAGCATGGCGCTCGCGAGCGCGATCGGCGCGCTGGCGGCCGAAGGCGCGATTCCCGGCTGGCGCGACGAGATCTATGCGATCCGCAACCGCTTCGACGATCCGCCGCTCGCGTACATCGAGCGCGCCGCGTCGCGCTTCTTCGGCACGCAGACTTATGCGGTGCACCTGAACGGCATCGTAGAATATGCGGCTGCGCCGGGTTCGCCCGCCGCGCCGCAGATGTGGCTCGGCCGCCGCAGCGCGACCAAGGCCACCGACCCCGGCATGCTCGACAACGTCGTCGCGGGCGGCATCGGCTGGGGCCTGGGCGTTCACGAGACGCTCACGAAGGAATGCTGGGAAGAGGCCGGCATGCCGG
The DNA here is from genome assembly GCF_905339875.1 of Burkholderia sp. BCC1998. Taxonomy (NCBI): domain Bacteria; kingdom Pseudomonadati; phylum Pseudomonadota; class Betaproteobacteria; order Burkholderiales; family Burkholderiaceae; genus Burkholderia; species Burkholderia sp. BCC1998. The sequence continues at coordinate 10,804 of NZ_CAJPHE010000012.1, read as the reverse complement.
CCGAACTGGCGGCACGCGCGATCGCGGGCCGCGCGGTGCAGGTACTGTGTTCGCTGCCGGAAGGCACGCAGTCCGAACTGATCTTCGTGTACGACCTGCCGCTGCCGCGCGACTTCGCGCCGCACAACCAGGACGGCGAAGTGGCCGAGCACCTGCTGGCCGGCGTGCCCGAGGTGATCGGCTGGCTGCGCGAAGGCCGCGCGACGATGGATGCGAGCCTCGCGATGCTCGACACGCTGCTGCGCCACCGCTGGCTATCGGCGGCGGACGCCGCGGGCATCGACGCGCTGTTCGCGCCGGCCGCCTGACGCGCCACCTGGCGAGCCACCTGAAGGCGCCGCCTGCCTGCCCGGGCTTGGGCCCCAGGGTGAGGCCGGACGAACGGCCTATTTGACGAATACCGAAACGAAGGGAGTAGCGGTCATGTCGACCGATCACAGCTTTATCTTGAAACTGTCGTGCCCCGACCGGCATGGCATCGTCCACGCGGTCTCGGGCTTCCTGTTCGAGCGCGCCAACAACATCCTCGATTCGGCGCAGTTCGGCGACAGCCGCACCGGCGAGTTCTTCATGCGCGTGCACTTCGTGCAGGACGGCGACGGCGCGGATGCCGCGTCGGCGCTCGACACGCTGCGCAAGGAATTCGCGCCGCTCGCCGAGCAGTTCGGGATGCGCTGGGAAATGCACGACGCGGCCGTGAAGCCGCGCGTCGTGATCATGGTGTCGAAGATCGGCCACTGCCTGAACGACCTGCTGTTCCGCTACCGCACCGGCCAGCTGCCGATCGAGATTCCGGCGATCGTGTCGAACCACAAGGAGTTCTACCAGCTCGCCGCCAGCTACAACATCCCGTTCCATCATTTCCCGCTCGTCGGCGGTTCGTCCGATGCGGCGAAGGCCGCGCAGGAAGCGCGGGTGCTGGAAGTGATCGACGAACACCAGGCCGATCTCGTCGTGCTCGCGCGCTACATGCAGATCCTGTCGCCGAACATGTGCCAGCAGCTCGCCGGCCGCGCGATCAACATCCACCATTCGTTCCTGCCGAGCTTCAAGGGCGCGAAGCCGTACTACCAGGCGTTCGACCGCGGCGTGAAGCTGATCGGCGCGACCGCGCACTACGTGACGACCGACCTCGACGAAGGCCCGATCATCGAGCAGGAAGTCGAGCGCGTCGACCACAGCATGACGCCCGACCAGCTCACCGCGATCGGCCGCGACGTCGAGTGCGTGACGCTCGCGCGTGCGGTGAAGTGGCACGTCGAGCACCGGATCGTGCTGAACGGGACGAAGACCGTCGTGTTCCGCTGATCGGCTGATCGGTGATGCGCGCCGGCCGGCCTGCGCAGGCCGTCGGTTGCCGCAAACAAGAACGCCGCGCCCTTGACGGGGCGCGGCGTTTTTTTATCGCGTGATGCGCGGGGATCGGGTTGCGTCGGGTACGGCGCGTCAGATCAGCCGCAGCATGTACAGCTCGCGCTTCATGTACGCATAGAAGATCGGCGCGGCGATCACGCCCGGCAGCCCGAACGCGGCTTCCATGATCAGCATCGCGAGCAGCAGCTCCCACGCGCGCGACTCGATCTGGCCGCCGATGATCTTTGCATTCAGGAAGTATTCGAGCTTGTGGATCACGACGAGGAACGCGAGCGACGCGATCGCGGTGCCCATGCTGACCGACAGCGACACCGCGACGATCAGCGTGTTCGAGATCAGGTTGCCGATCACCGGCAGCAGGCCGACGATGAACGTGACGAGCACCAGTGTTTTCGACAGCGGCAGCCGCTGGTGGAAGATCGGCAGCGCGACGAGCAGGTAGATGCCGGTAAAGGTCGCGTTGATCGCCGAGATCTTGATCTGCGCGAACACGATCCGGCGGAACGATTCGGCGAAGCGCGACACGCGCGTGACGAGCGCGGTCGACAGCGGCCGACGCACCTTGCCGTGCTCGACGCCGATCGCGATCATCGCGCCGATGATCATCCCGAACACCACGTGGCCGAAGCCGCGCGCGACGCTCTTGCCGCCTTGCTGGAGCTGGTCCATGTGCGAATGCATCAGCAGCGCCGCCTTGGTCTTCATCTGTTCGACGTCGACCGGCAGCAGGTTCGCGATCCAGGCCGGCGTGCGGGCGCGCGTCTGCTCGACGATCTGCATCAGCTGGCCAAGGAGGCTCTGCAGGTTCGGCACCGTGTGCTCGAAGTGGTCGATGATGCCGATCGTGAGGCCCGTGAGCCCGCCGACGATCGCGATCGACAGCAGCACGACGGCGACCCAGCGCGCGCGCATGCTTGTGGTGTGGCGTTCGATCACCGGGGCGATCGTGTGGATCAGCTGATAGACCAGCATGCCGGCCAGCAGCCCGCCCAGCAGCTTGAGTTCGATGACGAGCACCATCGCGACGAGGGCGAACAGGTAGCTGCCGATCTCGATCGCCGACAGCTTCGGCAGGCTGAAGTCGCTCGTCAGCCGCACGCTGCGCAGGTGCGGCTCGCGGTTCTGCGCGTCGCGCGACTCTTGTTGCTTCTCCATCATGGATTCCTGTCGTTCGTGTGCCGTGCCGCGCGGTGGGCGACACGGCGGCGATCGCCCGGCGTCGCACCGGATTGGTGCGGATGGCGAACCTTACGACCGTAAAGTATAGCTGCCATTATGGTCCGCCACGGGGCTGTTTGGCTCGTGGTGTAAACGCAGAGGGGAAAACCGCAGAAGGGAAAACGAGGAGGCCGGCGCCGCCCCGCTGCCGGGCGCGCGCGGCCGGGCAGCCGCGCGCGGGAACGGAAAGTGTCAGCCGGCCGCCACCTTGCGGGCCGGGCGCTTGAGCAGCGGCGCGAGGTACTTGCCGGTGAAGCTCGCCTTGGTCTTCGCGACCTGCTCGGGCGTGCCCTGCGCGATGATCTGGCCGCCGCCGGCCCCGCCTTCGGGGCCGAGGTCGATCACCCAGTCGGCCGTCTTGATCACGTCGAGATTGTGCTCGATGATCACGACCGTGTTGCCCTGGTCGCGCAGCCGGTGGATCACCTCGAGCAGCAGCGCGATGTCGTGGAAGTGCAGGCCGGTGGTCGGCTCGTCGAGGATGTACAGCGTGCGGCCCGTGTCGCGCTTCGACAGCTCCAGCGACAGCTTCACGCGCTGCGCCTCACCGCCCGACAGCGTCGTGGCCGACTGGCCGAGGCGGATGTAGCCGAGGCCGACGTCGAGCAGCGTCTTCAGCTTGCGGGCGATCACCGGCACCGCGCTGAAGAATTCGTACGCGTGTTCGACCGTCATGTCGAGCACTTCGCTGATGTTCTTGCCCTTGTACTGCACTTCGAGCGTTTCGCGGTTGTAGCGCTTGCCGTGGCACACGTCGCACGGCACGTAGACGTCCGGCAGGAAGTGCATCTCGACTTTCAGCACGCCGTCGCCCTGGCACGACTCGCAACGGCCGCCCTTCACGTTGAACGAGAAGCGGCCCGGATCGTAGCCGCGCTCCTTCGCGGTCGGCACGCCCGAGAACAGCTCGCGGATCGGCGTGAACAGGCCCGTGTAGGTGGCCGGGTTCGAGCGCGGCGTGCGGCCGATCGGCGACTGGTCGACGTTGATCACCTTGTCGAAGTGCTCGAGGCCCTCGATCGCCTCGTGCGGCGCCGGCTCGGCCGACGAGCCGTACAGGTGGCGCGCGACCGCGTGATACAGCGTGTCGTTGATCAGCGTCGACTTGCCGGAGCCCGACACGCCGGTGATGCAGGTCAGCAGGCCGACCGGCAGTTCGAGATCGACGTGCTTCAGGTTGTTGCCGTGCGCGTCGACGATGCGCAGCATCCGCTCGGGATCGGGCGCGAGCCGCTCGTCCGGGTATTCGATCGTGCGCTTGCCGACCAGGTACTGGCCCGTCAGCGACTGCGGGTTCGACTGCACCTGCTTCGGCGTGCCTTCGGCCACGATCACGCCGCCGTGCTCGCCGGCGCCCGGGCCCATGTCGACGACGTAGTCGGCCGTGCGGATCATGTCCTCGTCGTGCTCGACGACGATCACCGAGTTGCCGAGGTCGCGCAGGTGCTTGAGCGTCGCGATCAGGCGGTCGTTGTCGCGCTGGTGCAGGCCGATCGACGGCTCGTCGAGCACGTACATCACGCCGGTCAGGCCCGAGCCGATCTGCGACGCGAGCCGGATCCGCTGCGCCTCGCCGCCGGACAGCGTTTCGGCGCTGCGCTCGAGCGACAGGTAGTCGAGGCCGACGTTGTTCAGGAAGGTCAGGCGCGCGACGATTTCCTTGATCACCTTGTCGGCGATCTCGCGCTTCGCGCCGTCGAGCGACAGGCCGTCGAAATAGCCGAGCGCGTCGCGCAGCGGCCAGCCGCTGATTTCATAGATGCCGCGCGCGTAGTCGCCGGTGCCGACCCGCACGTGGCGCGCCTCGCGGCGCAGCCGCGTGCCGTCGCACGACGGGCACGGCTGGTTGTTCTGGTATTTCGCGAGCTCTTCGCGCACCGCGACCGAATCGGTCTCGCGGTAGCGGCGCTCGAGGTTCGGGATGATCCCTTCGAACACGTGCTCGCGGATCGTCGTGCGGCCACGCTCGTTGATGTACGAAAACGGGATCGTCTGCTTGCCCGAGCCGAACAGCAGCACCTTGCGGATCTTTTCCGGCAGGTCCTCGAACGCGGCGTCGATGTCGAATTCGTAGAACGCCGCGAGGCTCTGCAGCATCTGGAAGTAGAACTGGTTGCGGCGATCCCAGCCCTTCACGGCGCCCGCGGCGAGCGACAGCGACGGGTGCGCGACGACCCGCTTCGGGTCGAAGAACGTGATCTGGCCGAGGCCGTCGCATTCCGGGCACGCGCCCATCGGGTTGTTGAACGAGAACAGGCGCGGCTCGAGCTCCTGCAGCGAGTACGAGCAGATCGGGCACGCGAACTTCGAGCTGAACAGGTGTTCGTGGTCGGTATCCATCTCCAGCGCGATCGCGCGGCCGTCGGCGAGGCGCAGCGCGGTCTCGAACGATTCCGCGAGGCGCTGCTTCATGTCCGGGCGCACCTTGAGACGATCGACGACGACGTCGATCGTGTGCTTGTCGTTCTTCTTGAGCTTCGGCAGCGACTCGACCTCGTAGATCTTCGCGACGCCTTCGTTCGCGGTGCCGCCCCCCGAGCGCACGCGAAAGCGCACGAAGCCCTGCGCCTGCATGTCCTCGAACAGCTCGGCGTGCTCGCCCTTGCGGTTCGCGACAACCGGCGCGAGGATCATCAGCTTGGTTTCCTCGGGCAGCGCGAGCGCCGCGTCGACCATCTGCGACACGCTCTGCGCCTCGAGCGGGATGTCGTGGTCGGGGCAGTACGGCGTGCCGACCCGTGCGAACAAAAGTCGCAGGTAGTCGTGGATTTCGGTGACCGTGCCGACGGTCGAACGCGGGTTGTGGGACGTCGCCTTCTGCTCGATCGAGATCGCGGGCGACAGGCCCTCGATCAGGTCGACGTCGGGTTTCTCCATCAGCTGCAGGAACTGGCGGGCGTACGCGGACAGGCTCTCGACGTAGCGGCGCTGGCCTTCGGCATAAAGGGTGTCGAACGCGAGCGACGACTTGCCCGACCCGGACAACCCGGTAATCACGATCAGCTTGTGGCGCGGCAGGTCGAGATTGACGTTTTTCAGGTTGTGGGTGCGTGCCCCACGGATACGGATCTGTTCCATGAACCTGGCGAAAATGGAGGGAACCAAACCTGCTACTATAACGGCTTTTCGAGGCCGTCGTTGGGGGCCCCCAGCCTTTGCAGCAGCTGGCAGCAAGGCGGTGTCCACGCCGGGAAGGCGGCCGCGCCGCACGGCGCGAGGCGGCCCGCAGGCTGCCTGCCCGACGTCCCGGAAAGCGGCCCCGGAAAGCGCCTGCCAGGCCTGCCGGGCCGGTGGCCCTGATCTTCCGCCGCCCGCCGCCGGGCGGACATTCCGATCATTCGAAATTCATTCCCGATGTCCAATCCGTCCGCCACGTCTTCCCGCATGAGTGCGCCCGAACTGCGCGCGACCACGTCGCTCGCGGCGATCTTCGCGCTGCGCATGCTCGGCCTGTTCATGATCATGCCGGTGTTCTCGGTCTACGCGAAAACCATCCCGGGCGGCGACAACGTGCTGCTCGTCGGCATCGCGCTCGGGGCCTACGGCGTCACGCAGTCGCTGCTGTACATCTTCTACGGGTGGGCGTCGGACAAGTTCGGCCGCAAGCCCGTGATCGCCACCGGCCTGCTGATCTTCGCGCTCGGGAGCTTCGTCGCCGCGTTCGCGCACGACATCACGTGGATCATCGTCGGCCGCGTGATCCAGGGGATGGGCGCCGTGTCGTCCGCGGTGCTCGCGTTCATCGCCGACCTGACCTCCGAGCAGAACCGCACGAAGGCGATGGCGATGGTCGGCGGCTCGATCGGCGTGTCGTTCGCGGTCGCGATCGTCGGCGCGCCGATCGTGTTCCACTGGGTCGGGATGAGCGGGCTGTTCGCGATCGTCGGCGTGCTGTCGATCCTCGCGATCGGGGTCGTGGTGTGGATCGTGCCCGACGCGGCGAAGCCCGTGCACGTGCCGGCGCCGTTCGGCGAGGTGCTGCACAACGGCGAGCTGCTGCGCCTGAACTTCGGCGTGCTCGTGCTGCACGCGACGCAGACGGCGCTGTTCCTCGTCGTGCCGCGCCTCTTGGTCGACGGCGGGCTGCCGGTCGCCGCGCACTGGAAGGTCTACCTGCCGGTGATGGGGCTCGCGTTCGTGATGATGGTCCCGGCGATCATCGTCGCGGAAAAACGGGGCAAGATGAAGCCGGTGCTGCTCGGTGGCATTCTGGCTATCCTGATCGGCCAATTGTTGCTCGGCAGCGCTCCGCATACCATCCTGATTGTGGCGGCGATCCTGTTCGTGTACTTCCTGGGTTTCAACATCCTGGAAGCGTCGCAGCCGTCGCTCGTGTCGAAGCTCGCGCCCGGTTCGCGCAAGGGCGCGGCCACGGGCGTCTACAACACCACGCAATCGATCGGGCTCGCGCTCGGCGGCATCGTGGGCGGCTGGCTGCTGAAGCACGGCGGCGCGAACACCGTCTTCTACGCGTGCTCGGGGCTCGTGGCGGCGTGGCTTATAATCGCGGCCAGCATGAAAGCGCCGCCGCGCAAGGCCTGAACCTTCTTTTCGGGCAGGCACCGGCGGCGCTCGCCGGCTTGCCCGGCGGGCCGCTCCGACGACATTCGCGGGCGGCCCGGCATCGAATTTACTGGAGAAACACATGGCATCCGTCAACAAGGTCATCCTCGTCGGCAATCTCGGCGCCGATCCTGAAGTCCGTTACCTGCCGAGCGGCGACGCGGTTGCGAACATCCGTCTCGCGACGACCGATCGCTACAAGGACAAGGCAAGCGGCGATTTCAAGGAAATGACCGAGTGGCACCGCGTCGCGTTCTTCGGCCGTCTCGCCGAAATCGTCAGCGAGTACCTGAAGAAGGGTTCGTCGGTCTATATCGAAGGCCGCATCCGCACGCGCAAGTGGCAGGGCCAGGACGGCCAGGATCGCTACTCGACCGAAATCGTCGCCGACCAGATGCAGATGCTCGGCGGCCGCGGCGGTTCGGGCGGCGGCGGTGGCGGCGGTGACGAAGGCGGTTACGGCGGCGGCTACGGTGGTGGTGGCGGCGGCCGCGGCGGCGAACAGATGGAACGCGGCGGCGGCGGCGGTCGTGCCGGCGGCGCGCCGCGCGGCGGTGCAGGCGGCGGCCAGAGCCGTCCGAGCGCGCCGGCAGGCGGCGGCTTCGACGAGATGGACGACGATATTCCGTTCTAAGCGGAACGCTGGTTCCCGATGTAAAGAGGGGCCCGAATCTCCACGCTGAATCACTGGTTCAGCCTGGATCTTCGGGTCCTTTTTTCGTTTACGCGTTTTTTGGGGTGTGGGCGGAACGTGCCCGATCGGGCGTAAGGAGCGTCGTGGTGGCGTCGTGCAAGGCGGGGAGAAGCCGCTGGCGCCGGCCGCGTCGGATGGGCGAGACTTGAGAATGGACTCCCCGTCAGCGGACGTTCGTCGTCGCGGGCGCGATGGCCCTGACGTCTGTTGTGCTTACGTGGCGAGCATGCCGACCGCAAACTTCAACCGACGCAACCGCGCCGGTGAGCAGGTTTCCTGAAGCCCTGCAACGGCGCATTCCCGACATGGGGGCCGTGGCATTCACACCCGAGTCACCTGCTTCGGACGGTGCGAACCATCACAAGACCGGCGCCGTGGCCGCCGCAGAACAGAACCGCTTACGCTTCCGTGACGATCGCGACCAGATTGCTGACGCGCTCGACGGATTTCCCACCCTTCGGCCAACGGACCAGCGCGTCGCTACCGTTGATCGACAGGATCACGCCATCGCTGCGGTCCACGGCACCCGTGAACGTGACACGGTTTACTTTTGCCGACGGCGAAAACGAAGCCGCGCTGCGGCCCGGCAGCAGATCCATCAGGAACGAAAATACGGGGTACACGACTGCTCCTTCGCAAGCTTGAACTACGGGTTTTCCCTAGTTTAACAGTTCGGATGTTGCGTCGCAACATTAGCCCTTGTGCCCGTTCCTCGTGCGCGCGTCTTCCGTCGTGATTTCCAGTCGTTCGTCGCGCCGCTCAGCAAATCTCCCGGGCGGTTCGTGTATCTGATCGATGTCACGCGGCCGCCACGATTGACCGGCTAAGCTCGTTGTTTCGACGTTTCGATCGAAGGAGACACAATGCGGCGGGTCGTATTCAACCAGAAGGGCGGGGTGGGCAAGTCGACGATCGTCTGCAACCTGGCGGCGATCAGCGCGAGCGAAGGGCTGCGCACGCTCGTCATCGACCTCGACGCGCAGGCGAATTCCACGCACTACCTGCTCGGCGACCGGGCGACCGACGCGCATCCCGGCGTCGCCGAATTCTTCGAGACCGCGCTGACGTTCAACTTCCGGCCGGTCGACGTCGCATCGTTCATCCATCCGACGCCGTTCGACGGGCTCGACGTGATGCCCGCGCATCCGGACCTCGACACGCTGCACGGCAAGCTCGAGTCGCGCTACAAGATCTACAAGCTGCGCGACGCGCTCAACGAGCTCGACACCTACGATGCCGTCTACATCGACACGCCGCCCGCACTGAACTTCTACACGCGCTCGGCGCTGATCGCGGTCGAGCGCTGCCTGATTCCGTTCGACTGCGACGACTTCTCGCGCCGCGCGCTGTACACGCTGCTCGAGAACGTGAAGGAAATCCAGCAGGACCACAACGCCGCGCTCGAGGTCGAAGGGATCGTCATCAACCAGTTCCAGCCGCGCGCGAGCCTGCCGCAGCGGCTGGTCGACGAACTCGTCGAGGAAGGGCTGCCGGTGCTGGCGTCGCGGCTCTCGGCATCGGTGAAGATCCGCGAGTCGCATCAGCAGTCGACGCCGGTGATCCATCTCGAGCCGGCACACAAGCTCGCGCAGGAGTTTCGCGCGCTGCATCGCGAACTGGTCGGGTGAGCGTGTCGCCGCTGGCCCGGCCCGGCGGTTTATATACGATCATTGAATTCGTCATTAATAATCCCGGTAACGATTTCAAAATAAATCTGGAAAAACGATTACAGGGGAATCCGCCCTATTTTCCAATGCGCACCTGTTTTTCAAATAACCGGAATAATGACGGGGTAAATGTTACGGACGTCGCGGTGCGCCATGCCGTAAAAAAGTAAAAATCATTTCGGGACAAGGCGTTGCGACGCGGCCCCATTGTGTGCGGGCGCAGATTGCGAGGAGATCAACCCGATCGATCAGGGTTTTCACCTAGTATTAATGCCATTTAATTGACAATTAATCCATCTAGAATGGCAATCTTCAACTCCCCGCAGTCAATCGTGCCTGCGGGTTGTGAATAAGGAAGCGGACCTCGATCTGGCTTCCATTTTTTTTCGTTCGTCTCTCGCATTGCTAACAGGAGCGTGCCCGATGTCCGTATTTGCCCCCGAAAAATTCGCCGCCGATTATCAGTCCGGAATTGCCGCCTGGTTCGCGATTGCCCGTCCGGCAATTAATGGTTTCGAGGCCGTTGTCGAACTCAACCTGCAAGCGGCCAAGACGGCGCTCGAGGAATACGAGGACAAGCTGAAGAACGCGTTCAACGCGAGCAACCCGGCTGCGGGCTTCGCGCAGCAAGTCGCCGCACCGCAGGAAGCGGCCGGCAAGGCCGTCGCGTACGGTCGCCATCTGTTCGACATCGCGGTGTCGACGCAGGCCGAGTGGGCGAAGGTCGCGCAGGCGCAATACGAGCAGAACGACAAGCGCGTGAAGGAGGTGGTCGGCGAGCTGACGAAGCATGCGCCGGCCGGTTCGGGCGCGGTGGTCGCCGCGCTGAATTCGGCGCTGTCCGCGGCGACTGCCGCGGCAGACTCCGTGCGCGCAGCGACGGGGCAGGCAATCGAAGCCGCACAAAGCGGTTTCGACGCAGTTAGCGAAACGGCGACGCGCGGTGCCAAGCAGACGGCGGCTGCCGCACGCAAGGAAGCCGCTTCGCGCGAATCGGCTGCATGAGCGCGTGTCGCGCGCAGGCGCGACACCATTGATCGAACGGCGCCGGCGGGCGCCGGCCGCCGCGTGTGCCGCGTGGTGGCCGGCGGCGTCCGGCTCGCCGCAGCGTGTCCGGGCCCGGCTGGAGCGGGCGAACGGGCGGCGCGCACGAAGGCGCGAGCCCTGAGCCGCATCGCGGGCCGTATGGCGCTCAAGCGCCGACGTCGGCCGCCGTGCCGCCCGGCCCCGGCACGCGATACAGCATGCAACACGGATCGACCCACTGATTTCGATGCAGGAACAAAAC